>NZ_RZPF01000771.1:0-2928 GCF_004022735.1 Mesorhizobium sp. M7A.F.Ca.AU.001.01.1.1 | reverse complement strand
GCGCATAGTTGCCGTGCCAGGCAACGACATCGAGCGGCGAATGGCCGATCTCGGTGACATGGAAATTGCCGCACCATTTCACGATCAGCCGGCACGGCGTTTCCTTCTCCTCGAACCAGGCGCAAGGCGTCTTGAAATCGCGTGGGTTGGCCAGGCAATTGGCGCCGATCGGGCCGCGATCGGGCAGCGTCAACTTGGCGCCGTAGTTCTCGCAGACGTAGCCGCGCACTTCGGCGTCGACCAGCTCGACCTTGAAGACCAGACCGCGTGGCAGCACGGCGATCTCGCCGGGCCGCAGCTCAATGACGCCCATCTCGGTGACGAAGCGCAATGCGCCGACTTGCGGCACGACCAGCAACTCGCCGTCGGCATTGAAAAAATGATCGTCCGCCATCGAGGTGTTGGCGACATAGACATGCGCCGCCATGCCGGTCTGCCCGAGCACGTCGCCAGCGGTTGTGATGCTGCGCATACCGGCGATGAAATCGGTCGGCTCCTTCGGCATCGGCACCGGGTTCCAGCGATACTGGCCGAGCGCCAGTTCATGATCGCCGACATTGGGCGCACTCTTCCACAAGGGATAGCTCGCCGCCTTGAAGCGGCCGGTGTGCTTGACGCTCGGCCGGATGCGGTAGAGCCAGGACCGCTCATTGGTGCCGCGCGGCGCGGTGAAGGGCGAGCCTGAAAGCTGCTCGGCATAGAGGCCGTAGGCCGGCCGCTGCGGCGAATTCCGTCCCTGCGGCAACGAGCCGGGCAGCGTCTCGGTCTCAAAATCGTTGCCGAAGCCCGGCATATAGGAAAAGGCCATTGCTTCCTCCCGGAATGGATCTCAATTGACCAAACTGGTTTCATTTGTAACCATCGAAAATGTAACCATCAATGGCGGCTTTGAAAAATGGCGATCAGGAGCGAAGCGTCCGACGCGGCTGAAATTCTCAATCTGGAAAACTTCCTGCCCTACCGGCTCTACCGGCTTGCCGACGCCGTCAGCCGCGAATTTTCGAGGATATACAAGGACAGCCATGGCCTGACGCGGCCGGAATGGCGCACCCTTTCGGGGCTGGGGCAGCATGGAACGATGACTGCGACCGAACTCGGCGAGCAATCGGCTATGCACAAGACCAAGGTTTCACGCGCCGTGGCTGAACTCGAGCGGCGGCGCTGGTTGATGCGGACACCTGATGAGAAAGATCGCCGTATCGAACATCTGACGCTGACCGGAACGGGGCTTGCCGCCTATCGCGAGATGGTGCCGCTGGCGAAGGCGTTCGAACGGGATTTGCTGGCAAGGCTCAGCGCTGAAGAGCGCACGGCGATCACCAGCGGACTGGCTGCATTGGAGACCAGTCTGGTCCCGAGCAAGAGTTAGTCCAAGATCAAGCCAATCACTCTGAACGACGGAGTTCGAGCGAGACTGCGTGGAAACTCCCGAAGCATAGCATTGCTTTCGATTTAATCGTTATTTGCGTTGTCAGGCCGCGTATAATGCCCATCATACCGACAGGAGGACTACGATGAGCATTCGCACATTAAGTGTCCTGGTGACGCTGCTTGTAGGCACCTGCACATTTGCGCAGGCGCAGCAGACAAAGCCGATGTCGATCGAAGTGTTCCCTTTCGAATTGGAGGACAAGAGCGCCGGGGCGGGAATAATTCCCCCGGATGAATATGACAGGCGCTATCTGTCGGAATCAGCACAAGTTGCTAAGGACATGCTCTCCCAGTCTGGGCGTTTTACAGTAATTGATGTGCCGGCGAGGGATACACAGGCCACGGCGCCGCACGGATTGCGCAACTGCGCTGGTTGTGAAGGCCCGATTGCCAAGGAGCACGGCGCGTCGCTTGCCTTGCTTGGCGTCGTAACGCGCGTCAACCGAACAGAACATACTATGTTCATTCGCATCCTTGACGCCGAAACCGGGAAACATGTTTCGGAGGGGTTTACCGATCTTCGCATGGGTGCGAACTACGCGTGGCCCCGCTCCGTGAAATGGCTGATGAAAAACAGAATTCTGCGTTAGGGCGGCATCTACCAATCCATCACCACCTTGCCGGAACTGCCGCTGCGCATTGCATCGAAGCCGGCTTGGAAATCGTCGATGCCGATGCGGTGCGTGATAAGCCCGGAAACATCCAGCGGCCCCTGCACCAGCGCGATCATCTTGTACCAGGTCTCGAACATCTCGCGGCCATAGATGCCCTTGAGATGCAGCATCTTGAAGATGACCTTGTTCCAGTCGATCTCGAATCCGGTCGGGGCGATGCCCAGAATGGCGATCTTGCCGCCGTTGTTCATGGTGTCGATCATGTCGCGGAAGGCGGGGGCTGCGCCCGACATTTCGAGGCCGACATCAAAACCCTCGGTCATGCCGAGTGCCGGCATGACATCGCGCAGCTTTTCCTTGGACGCGTCGACGACATGCTGGACGCCGAGCTTTTTCGCCAGCGCCAGCCGCACCGGATTGATGTCGGTGATGACCACTTTTCGCGCGCCGACGCATTGGGCGACGAGCGCGCCCATGATGCCGATCGGCCCGGCGCCGGTGACCAGCACGTCCTCGCCGACCAGATCGAAGGAGAGTGCCGTGTGCACGGCATTGCCCAACGGATCGAAGATGGCGGCGATCTCGTCCGGCACATCATCGGGGATCGGCACGACGTTGTGCTGCGGGATAGCCAGATACTCACCGAAGGCGCCCGGACGATTGACGCCGACGCCGAGCGTGTTGCGGCACAGATGCCCTCGCCCGGCGCGACAGTTGCGGCAATGACCGCAGACGATGTGGCCCTCGCCCGACACGCGCTGGCCGACCTTGTATTCGGTGACCGCTGCGCCGAAATCGGCAACGGTGCCGACGAATTCATGGCCCGTCACCATCGGCACCGGCACCGTCTTCTGCGCCCACTGGTCCCAATTGTAGATGTGCA
>NZ_RZPF01000076.1:0-13144 GCF_004022735.1 Mesorhizobium sp. M7A.F.Ca.AU.001.01.1.1 | reverse complement strand
CTCCTATGGCGGCCATGAGATCCACCAGATGCCGCCGAACAATCAGGGGCTGACGGCGCTTTTGATGCTCAATTTGCTGTCGGGCTTCGAGCTTGGCGGGCTCGACCCCAATGGCGCCGAACGCCTGCATCTGGAGATCGAGGCCGGACGCCTGGCTTACCGCGACCGCGACCGCTATGTCGGCGACCAGGACCATGTCCCGGTGCCCCTGAAGCAGCTCCTGTCCGGCGCCTATGCCGACCGGCTACGCGCCGAGATCGACCGCGACCGCGCCATCACGCATCTGCCGCGCGTCGAGCTGCCCGGCAGCGACACGGTCTATATCTCCATCGTCGACCGCGACCGCAACGCGGTCTCCTTCATCAACTCGACCTATTATTCGTTCGGCAGTGGCGTCGTCGGCCCGAAGACCGGTATCGTGCTGCAGAACCGTGGTTCGAGCTTCCGCCTCGACCCGGCGCATCCGAACGCGATCGCGCCGGGCAAGCGGCCGATGCACACGATCATGCCGGGCATGGCGACGAAGAACGGCCGCGTGGTGATGCCGTTCGGCGTCATGGGCGGCGGTTACCAGCCGTTTGGCCATGTCCACCTGCTCACCAACATGATCGATTTCGGCATGGACCCGCAGCAGGCACTGGATGCGCCGAGGGTGTTTTACAACGATGACACAGTGGAAGCCGAGCGTGGCGTTCCCACTGATGCAACCGAGGGCCTGCGCCGGCGCGGCCACCGCATCGCCGAACCGCATCATCCGCTTGGCGGGGGGCAGGTGGTGCTGATCGACTGGGAGAAGGGGACGCTGACCGGCGCTTCCGATCCGCGCAAGGATGGTTTGGCGCTTGGCTATTGAGGTGATCCGTTGTCCAATGGCGCCCATATCGAGGCAAGCCCGTCAGAAGGGCTCTCGCCAGTAATCGTTCGAAATCCAGCCGGTGATCATGACCCAAACTGAAACCCACGCAGATCTCTCCCGCCGTCTCGCCGCCGGCGCCGACGACGCCCCCGCCATTCTGGCGCCCGACAGGGCAACGCTCAGCCATGGCGGATTGCGCAGCATGATCGCCGACACGGCAAAACAGCTGCATGCGCGCGGCATCGGCCGCGGCGACAGGGTGGCGATCGTGCTGCCGAACGGGCCCGAGATGGCCACCGCCTTCGTCGCCGTGGCGGCCGCCGCCTCTACGGCGCCGCTCAACCCCGCCTACCGGGCCGACGAGCTCGATTTCTACCTGACCGACATCGGCGCCAAGGCGATCCTCGTCGCGGAGGGTGAGACCGGCCCCGCGGTGACGGTGGCCGAACGCCTCGGCATCGGCGTGCTGCGGCTCGTCGTGCAGCCCGGCACACCGGCCGGCAGTTTTGCTATCGAGGGCGCGGCGATCGGACCGAAGGCCGCGCCCGACATGGCGCAAGACAGCGACATTGCGCTGCTGCTGCATACCTCCGGCACGACATCGCGTCCAAAACTGGTGCCGCTCAGCCATGCCAACATCGCGGCCTCGGCAGCTCATATCGGCGGCACGCTTGGCCTGACGGCCGATGACCGTTGCCTCAATATCATGCCGCTGTTCCACATTCACGGCCTGATCGCGGCCGTGCTGTCGTCGCTGGCTGCCGGCGGCAGCATCTACTGCACGCCGGGTTTCAACGCGCTGCGCTTCTTCCAGTGGCTGAGCGAGGCGCAGCCGAGCTGGTACACGGCGGTGCCGACCATGCATCAGGCGATCCTGGCCCGCGCGGCACGCAACACCGAGGCGCTGGCGGCGGCGCGCCTGCGCTTCATCCGCTCGTCCTCGGCGTCGCTGCCGGCGCAGGTAATGACTGAGCTGGAAGCGACCTTCGGCTGCCCAGTGATCGAATCCTACGGGATGACCGAGGCGGCTCACCAGATGGCCTCGAACCGGCTGCCGCCGGGCCAGCGCAAGCCCGGCAGCGTTGGTGCCTCCGCCGGGCCGGAGGTGGCTGTGATGGCGCCCGACGGGCGGCTGCTCGATGCAGGCGAGTCCGGCGAGATCGTCATCCGCGGGCCCAATGTCACGACGGGCTACGAAAAGAACCCGGATGCCAACGCCACGGCTTTCGCGCATGGCTGGTTCCACACCGGCGACCAGGGCGTGCTGGACGGGGACGGCTATCTCAGGGTCACCGGTCGGCTCAAGGAGATCATCAATCGCGGCGGCGAAAAGATCTCGCCACTCGAGGTCGACGATGTGCTGATGGACCATCCGGCGGTGGCACAGGTCGTCACCTTCGCCATGCCGCATGACAAGCTTGGCGAGGAGGTGGCGGCGGCGGTTGTGCTGCGCGAAGGCATCAGCGCCGCTGAGAGCGACATCCGCACCTATGCCGCGACGCGGCTTGCCGACTTCAAAGTGCCGCGCAAGATCCTGATCCTGGACGAGATCCCCAAGGGCGCGACCGGCAAATTGCAGCGCATCGGCCTTGCCGCCAAACTCGGGCTTTGACGATGAAGATCACCATCTTCGGCGCCGGTGCGATCGGCGGCTATCTCGCTGCCAAGCTTGCCGCCGCCGGCCGCACCGATCTCTCGATCGTCGCGCGCGGCGCCCATCTGGAAGCGATCAAGGCAGATGGCCTGCGCCTGATCGAGGATGGCCAGGAGACGTCCGTCCCCGTCCGGGCCGCCGCCAAGGCCGAGGAACTTGGCGTGCAGGATTATGTCGTGCTGGCGCTGAAGGCCCATTCCCTCACCCCGGCGCTCGACCAGATCGCACCGCTGCTTGGGGACCACACATCAGTCGTCACCATGCAGAACGGCGTGCCGTGGTGGTATTTCCACGGCGTCGGCGGGCCGCTCGAAGGCACCAGGCTGAACGCGGTCGATCCCGGCGGCGCGATCTGGCAGCGGATTGGACCGGACCGCGTCATCGGCTCGGTCGTCTATCCCGCGGTCGAGGTCGATGCGCCGGGGCTCATCCGCCATGTCGAGGGCAAACGCTTCTCGCTCGGCGAACCCTCGGGCGAGCGCAGCGAACGGGTCACGCTTCTGGCCGAGGAGATGGTCAAGGGCGGCTTGCAGGCGCCGGTGCGCGAAGACATCCGCAGCGAGATCTGGGTAAAACTGTGGGGCAATCTTTCGTTCAACCCGATCTCGGCGCTGACCGGCAGCACGCTTGCCGCGATCGTTGCCGACGAGGGCACCCGCACGCTCGCCCGCACCATGATGCTGGAGGCGCAGGCGATCGGCGAAAGCCTCGGCGTGCGTTTTCCCATCGCGGTCGACCGGCGCATCAAGGGCGCCGGCGATGTCGGCGAGCACAAGACCTCGATGCTGCAGGACCTGGAGCGTGGCCGGCCGATGGAGATCGACGCGCTGGTGAGCGCGGTGCAGGAACTTGGCAGGCTAACGGACAAGCCGACCCCGACCATCGATGCCGTGCTGGCGCTGGTGCGGCGGCTGGCGGTGGAACGCGGGTGTTATGGATAATGGGCTCGGGGTTGATCAGCACCGTGGCGAGGGCGCGACGATCCAGGCCTTGAAGCGCCTTGGCCTCATCTCCCAGCTTGACCAGGGTTAGCAGCATGCTGAACGCCATTCACCACGTCGCGCTCATCTGCACCGACTACGACCGGTCGCGACGGTTCTACGTCGAACTCCTCGGCCTCGATCTGATCCGGGAGGTTTATCGGGAGGAGCGGCAGTCATGGAAGGCGGATCTGCGGATCGGGTCGGCCCAACTGGAATTGTTCTCCTTCCCTGCACCGGCGACGCGGCCGTCCCACCCAGAGGCTACAGGCCTGAGACATCTGGCATTCGCGGTGGCTAATCTTGATCCCGTGATTATCCGCCTGGAAGCCGCAGGCGTTGCCGTCGAGCCAATCCGGATCGATCCATACACAGACCAACGGTTTACCTTTTTCAGGGACCCGGATGGATTGCCGCTGGAACTCTACGAAGCCCCATAAGGAACGGTTCGATTTCACGATGGGCGCTTTGTACTGACGGTCTCGGTATCGGCGGACCGCGAATCTGTGCTAAGCGCCGCCCAACTAACCAAAGGACGACACCAATGAGCGAACTGACCGTGGCCGAGGCGACCGAGAGCATCTATGCCTCGCTCCGGGCGGACAATGCCGACATCGACACACATATCGCGGCGCTTAAGGCGGCGCTGACGCGAGAGGGGATCAAACAGGCGGTGTTCGATCCGACCAAGCTGGCGCAGAACAACCGCTCGGGCCGCAAGTTGATGCAGGCTTATTTTCGGCAACGCGGCGTGAGCGTGAAGTTTTCGGACCAGTAGAACCGCGCGCGATCTCAACCGTGTGATTGGTTGGTTTCGGACGCATGTTCTCCGACGCTCCGGGCCCTCCCATTTGACCGACTCAATAACAGCGATCTGCGGCCGCAAGGGCTTCGGCACGGTGAGCTTGGTCCAGTGCGCCAATCCGTCGGACCGACGCATAGAACCTGACATAGTCGCCCGAGCACAGATCGAACAGGCGCAGAAACGCGGTCACCCGATCGCTATAGACGGAAGTCGCGGCGAGCTTTGCATTGTTGATCGGGGAAGCGAACCAGGCATCGTATCCCCGGTATCGGCCCCAGCGCCTGTCGCGCATGTGTCGGTAGCGCATCCGCAGCCGTTCAATCGCCGCCGTCTTTGCGGCCAGTTTTTGCTCCGAGGTTCCGGCGTTGGAATAGACTTTTGCCAACTCGTCCCGTGTTTGCGACACCAGCGCAAGAAATTCAGCTTTGCGCCTCCGGGCGGCTTCGTAACGGCGCAATGCGGCGGTATCGCCAGCCGCGCGCAGCCATTTTCTCACGCCGGTCGTTTCGACGGCGACAGCGAACGACTCGTTGAATGCGGAATCGTCGTGCACGTAGACGCGCTGGTGGGCCAGTTCATGGAACACCAGCCCTGCAAGATAGGTTTTATCCTCGCTGAACATCGTGCTCAGCAGCGGGTCACTCGACCAGCCAAGCGTGGAATATGCGGTGATGCCCGTCACATAGACATCCATGCCCTGTCCTTGAAGTTCGGCAGCGGTTTCAATTGCGGACTTCCTGGAGAAATATCCCCGGTAGGGCACGCAGCCGAAAACGGGAAAACACCATGTTCGCGGCGTCAGCGAGAATGCCGGCGCGGCGAAGACGGCCCATGTCACCGAATCCCGGCCGATATCGACATAGCTGCGGTAGCTGCTGTTGTCGGGCAGCGCCAGTTCATCCGTTGCGAACTGTCGTATGGCGCTCGCCGATGCCATTCGAGCGCGCAATGCCTTCGGCGTCGAAGGGTCCTCGATCAGTTTTCCGACATCCTGGCGCGCCGTCATGATCCGCAGATGACCCTGCACGGATTGCGCGTAATAGGAAACACTGGTGCAGCCGGTCGCGCCAGACACCACGATCATAACGGCAACCAATCGAAAGAATGCGCGCATCACGATTTGCCCACAGCAGTGCTCCCGTACCGATCGGGCGATTGTCGCGATTGCCCCAGGTCCCAAGCAGCCGCATCGATTTGATCGAGGTCTATAGCTTTCTAAAGAATCCGGACAGAATATTCGGACCCACTTCGCCAGGGCGCAGTCTGATCCCGTCCTCGAAGCAGTTCAGCGTCATGCATTCGAAGCCGCTGCGTGCGAGGAATGCCACCAGCGAGTCACGATCGAAGTGGTGGAGGTGCTCGTCGGGAAGACGCATACGCCACGTCCGGAACCAGGCGTCGCCGTCGGCGCCGAGCTCGCGCCAGCGGCAATAAGGGACGGCGACGGCCAGGTAGCGGGCCTTAAGCCGGGCGAGGAAACCCAGATCCGGGATATGCTCAAGCACATCGAACATGGCGACGAGATCCCACGAGCTGGAGAGCGCCTCATCCCAATCGACGAAGCGGACGCCCTTGGGCAGCGGAAACCTGGTTATGTCGCAGCCGGCGCAGTCGGCGACCCCGGTTATTTTCGCGGCTTCGATGAATGTGCCGGTGCCATATCCAATCTCCAGCACGGACCGGGGGATCTCGCCAGTGATCCCCAGCACCCAGCCGAGTCGCTGATATCCGAGCTTGATGGTCCGGTCACTCAGGTCCTCGTAATAGGAAATGTACTGCTTGTCATACTTGATCGGTTTGGAGTCGACCTGGTGGATCACGCCAAACCCGTCCACCGCGTAGTTGTCCAACATTGGCGTGCGGCCCCCCAGGTTCCGAGTTCCTTACCGGCAGAACTAGGACGCAACCGGACAATCGAGCGGTCAGGTATTCAGCCGCCAGCTTGAACTGCTCAGTCCTTGCCCGCCCGCTTGAAAATCCGCGCATAAAATTCGCCGACGATGCCGCGCCGGAAGATCAGCACGCACACCATGAAGATGAGGCCGGTGGCGATGGTCACCGGAAAGCCGGAAGTGGCAAGCGTGTTTTCCAGGCCAATGACAAGGCTGGCGCCGATGATCGGCCCGACCATGGTGCCGATGCCGCCGAGAAGCGTCATCAGGATCACTTCGCCCGACATCTGCCAGGTGACGTCGGTGAGCGTGGCGAACTGGAAAACGATCGCCTTGAGCGAGCCGGCCAGCCCGGCCAGGGCCGCCGACATGACGAAGGCGCCCAGCTTGTAGTTGGCGACGGAATAGCCCAGCGAAATGGCGCGGTTCTCGTTCTCGCGGATCGAGCGCAGGATCATGCCGAACGGCGAGTTGACGATGCGCCAGATGGCGAAGACGCCGATCAGGAACACCGCCAGCACGAAGTAATACATGTTCAGCGAGACGTTCAGGTCGAGGACGCCAAGCAGCATGCCGCGCGGCACGCCCTGAATGCCGTCCTCGCCTTGCGTGAAGGGCGACTGCACACAGAAGAAGAAGAACATCTGCGACAGCGCCAGCGTGATCATGGCGAAATAGATGCCTTGCCGGCGAATGGCGAAAAAGCCCATGACAAGGCCGAGCAAGGCCGCACCCGCCATGCCGAGCAGAATGCCGGCTTCCGGCGGCCAGCCCCAGACCTTGACGGCATGCGCGGTGAAGTAGGCGGCGCCGCCGAAGAAGGTGGCGTGGCCGAACGATAAGAGCCCGGTATAGCCGAGCAGAAGATTGAACGCGCAGGCAAACAGCGCGAAACACAGCATCTTCATCAGGAAGATCGGATAGATCAGGAAAGGCGCTACCAGCAGCGCCAGGATGCCGAGCCCGACCAGCATCCATTCCAGCCGTGCCGAGGTTTTGGCCGATGCCTCGCGAAGCGTCAGTTCGGTCATGTCAGATGTCCCTTCCGACATGTCAAGCGTCCCTTCCGAACAGGCCAGCCGGCCGGACCAGAAGCACGATGGCCATGATGACGAAGACCACGAGATTGGAGGCCTCGGGGTAGAAGACCTTGGTCAGGCCCTCGGCGAGGCCAAGCATGTAGCCGGTGACGATCGCACCGAGGATCGATCCCATGCCGCCGACCACCACCACCGCGAAGACGACGATGATGAGGTCCGATCCCATAAGCGGGCTCACCTGATAGATCGGTGCTGCCAGAATGCCGGCAAGCCCGGCCAGCGCGGAGCCAAGGCCGTAGGTGAGGGTCAGCAGCAACGGCACGTTGACGCCGAAAGCCTGGACGAGACGGGGATTCTCGGTTGCCGCGCGCAGATAGGATCCAAGCCTGGTCTTCTCGATCAGCGCCCAGGTGCCGAAGCAGACGATCAGCGAGGCGACCACGACCCAGCCGCGATAGTTGGGCAGGAACATGAAGCCGAGATTGGTGCCGCCGGCAAGCAGCGGCGGCACGGCGTAGGGGTTTCCCGAGACGCCGTAATAATAGCGGAAGATGCCTTCGAGTACGAGCGCGAGGCCGAAGGTGAAGAGCAGCCCGTAGAGCGGATCGAGATCGTACAGCCTCGACAGCGCCAGGCGCTCGACCACGACGCCGAAGATGCCAACTATCAGCGGCACAAGGATCAAAGCGGGCCAATAGCCGATGCCGAGATGGGTGAGAAGCAGGTAGCCGACGAAGGCGCCGAACATATACTGGGCGCCATGGGCGAAATTGATGACGCGCAGCAAGCCGAATATGACAGCCAGGCCCAGGCTCAGCATGGCGTAGAACGAGCCGTTGATCAGGCCGACCAGCAACTGGCCGAGGAAGGCCTGAACCGGGATTCCGAAGATCATCGTCATGGCGCCATCATACACCCAGGACTTCGTGGAGCTGCGCCATGCGGTCCGGCAGTTCGCCGACCGGAAACCCCGCCACCACCTTGCCGTGCTCCATCAGATAGAAACGGTCGGCGACACGACTGGCGAAGCGAAAGTTCTGCTCGACCAGCAGGATCGTCATGCCGCGCTTTTTCAACGTCGCCAGCAACGCGCCGATGCGCTGCACGATGACGGGAGCGAGCCCCTCCGTCGGTTCGTCGAGGAGCAGCATCTTCACGCCGGTTCGCAGCATGCGCGCGATCGCCAGCATCTGCTGTTCGCCGCCCGACAGCCTGGTGCCGGGACTGTTGCGCCGCTCCTTCAGATTGGGGAACAGATCGAATATCTCCTCGACGCTCATGCCGCCCTGCGCGACGACCGGCGGCAGAACCAGATTCTCGTCCACGGTCAGCGTTGCGAAGATGCCGCGCTCCTCCGGCACGAAGCCGATGCCTTGATGGGCGGTGCGGTGCAGCGGCAGCCGCATCAGGTCCTTGCCGTCGAAGGCGATCCGGCCGGTCCGCTTGCGGATCAACCCCATGATGGCGCGCAGCGTCGTCGTCTTGCCGACGCCATTGCGGCCGAGCAGCGTGACCGTCTCGCCGGCAAACACTTCCAGATCGACACCGTGCAGCGCATGGCCCTCGCCATACCAGGCGTTGAGGCCGGTGACGGCAAGCAGAGGTGCGGCACTAGTCATCGGCGGTGCCCATATAGGCGATCTTGACGCGCTCGTCGCGGCTAACGGTGGCGTAGTCGCCAGCGGCCAGCACCTCGCCGCGCTGCATGACCGTTATCCAGTCGCAAAGGTCGGCCACCACGGTCAGATTGTGCTCGACCATCAGCACGGCGCGATCCCTGGCAACCGAACGGATGAGGCTGGAAACCGTGGCCACGTCCTCATGCCCCATGCCGGCCATCGGCTCGTCCAGCAGCAGCACTTTCGGATCGAGCGCGAGCGTCGTGGCGATCTCCAGCACGCGTTTTCTGCCATAGGAAAGATCGCCGGCGAGCCTGTTCCTGGCGTCGTCGAGACCAACCGAGCGCAGCAATTCCTCGGCGCGCGGGGTCAGCCGGTCGAGCGCCGCGAGCGAGCGCCAGAATTGAACGGCAAGACCACCCGGCCGCTGCAGCGCGACGCGAACATTGTCGAGCACGCTGAGGTGCGGAAAAATCGCCGATATCTGGAACGAGCGCACCAGCCCCATCCGCGCAACCCTGGCCGGCGAGGTGCGGGTGATGTCGTGGCCAAGCAGCTCGATCCTGCCGCTGGTCGGCGCCAGGAACTTGGTGAGCAGGTTGAAGACGGTCGTCTTGCCGGCGCCGTTGGGTCCGATCAGGGCATGGATGTTGCCATGGCGGACATCGATATCGACGTTTTTGACGGCGATGAAGCCGGCAAAGTCGCGTCGCAACCCGCGGGCGGAAAGCACAACCCGCGGCTCGTTCGCGTCCAGGTCAGTCGGCGCCATCGGCCGCGCCGATCACTGGCCGGCCGTCGGACAGCCGCTTTCCTTCTCGCTGAGGAAGGCCTCGTTGCCTGGAATGGTGGCGAGATATTTGTAGTAGTCCCAATCCTTGGTGCTCTCGGCTGGCGACTTGACCTGGTAGAGGTACATGTCGTGAACCATGTTGCCGTCCGCCTGCACCTTGCCGTTGGTTATCACCGCGTCGTCCACAGGCATCGAATGCAGCTGCTTGGCGACGGCTTCGGTCTCGCCCGTGCCGGCTTTGTCGATCGCCTTCAAATACTGCGTCACCGCCGAATAGGTCGCGGCCTGGATCATGTTCGGCATGCGGTTGGTGCGCTTGAAAAAGCGCTGCCCGAATTCGCGGCTCTTGTCGTCGCGATCCCAGTAATAGCCTTCGGTCAGCACGACGCCCTGCGCCGCTTGAAGGCCAAGCCCATGCACCTCGGCCAGCGTGAACAGGAGTGCGGCAAGACGCTGGCCGCCCTGCACGATACCGAATTCGGCCGCCTGCTTGATGGAGTTGGAGGTATCGAGGCCGGCATTGGCCAGGCCGATGACCTTGGCGCCCGACGATTGCGCCTGCAGCAGGAAGGACGAATAATCGGTCGATCCCAGGGGATAACGCACCTCGCCCAGCACCTTGCCGCCATGGCTTTCGACGAACTTGGTGGTCTGATCCTTCAGCGAGTAGCCGAATGCATAGTCGACGGTGACGAAGAACCAGCTGTCGCCGCCCTGCTGCACGAGAGAGCCGCCGGTACCCACCGCCTGCGAGTGAGTGTCATAGGCCCAGTGGAAGCCGTAGGGCGAGCACTGTTTGCCGGTCAGCTCCGTGGTCGCCGCGCCGGTGACGATGTCGATCTTCTTCTTTTCCTTGGAAATCCCCTGGACGGCGAGCGCTACCGAAGAGGTCGTCAGTTCCATGATGGCATCGACTTGCTCGGTGTCGTACCACTGCCGGGCGATGTTGGAGGCGATATCCGGCTTGTTCTGGTGGTCGGCGCTGATGATTTCTATCGGCGCTCCCTGCACCTTGCCGCCGAAATCCTCAACGGCCATCTTGGCCGCCTCGACCGACCACTTGCCGCCGAAGTCGGCGTAGACGCCCGACTGGTCGTTGAGGATGCCGATCTTGACCTTGCCGTCGGAAATTTCGGCGGCCGAAGCGGGGATCGCGGATGCGGCGAGAAGTGCCGCGGAAACGAAAAGGCTTACCTTCATGGTTGACTTCCTCCCATAGCGATGAATCCGACCGACCCTCCTACGATCGATCATCGCAATGGTATTGAACATGAGGAAGATAGGGACAGAGGGCAAGAGGCCGTTAGGGATTTAGTGTTCGAAGCGATACGGTTTGGCGGCGCAACGCGAGCCTTGGGCGAGAGATAGAGACACAAACATGTGAACCGCCCGGCGGCAGTGCCGGCTCAGCCCTCGGCGGCGACGAGGTGGCCGTTGCCGACATCCCTCAGCGCCAGTTTCAGCGGCGCCTCGCCGATCCTGCGGGTGGCGCTCGGGATTTCCTGGTCGAGGCGCGCGAAGCGGCTTCTGCGCTGCGCGGGATCGGGCACGGGCACGGCTTCGATCAGGCGCCTGGTGTAGGGATGGCGCGGGTTGGAAAAGACCTGGTCGCGGGTGCCCATCTCGACGATCTGGCCGAGATACATGACGGCGACGCGGTCGGAGATGTTCTCGACCACCGCCATGTCATGCGAGATGAAGAGATAGGCGACGCCGAATTCGCGCTGCAATTCCTTCAACAGATCGAGCACGCGCGCCTGCACCGAGACGTCGAGCGCCGAGACGCTTTCGTCGGCGATGATCAGCTTCGGCCGCAGTGCAAGCGCGCGGGCAATGCAGACGCGCTGGCGCTGGCCGCCGGAGAATTCATGCGGATAGAGTTCCATCTGGTCGGCCGACAGGCCGACGCGCTCGAACAGCGCTGCGACACGCTCGCTGCGCTCTTCCTTCGAGGCGATACCGTGGATCAGCAGCGGCTCGGCGACGAGGTCGCCGACACGCATGCGTGGGTCCAACGAGGCATAGGGGTCCTGGAAAATCATCTGCACGTCGCGGCGCACCGCCTTGCGCTCGTCGCGGCCGAGGCCGGACAGATTGCGGCCGCCAATGGCGATGTCGCCGCTGTAGGGCACCAGTCCGGCCAGCGCCTTGGCGGTGGTCGACTTGCCACAACCGGATTCGCCGACCAGCGCCAGCGTCTCGTTGGGCGCGATCGAGAAGCTGACGCCTTCGACGGCGTGGACGCAACGAGTGACCCGGCCGAAGAAGCCGCCATGCAGGTCGAAACGGACATGCAGGTCCTTGACGTCAGCGACATTGGCCGGCGTTGCCGTCTCGGCACTCCTGGATTCCTGGCGACCGATACCGCTGCCGATGCGCGGCACGGCGGCCAGCAGCTCGCGCGTGTAGCCGGCTTGCGGCCTGGCGAAAATGTCAGCGGTTTTTCCCTCTTCGACCATGCGGCCATGCCGCATGATGATGACGCGGTCGGCCATTTCGGCGACGACGCCCATGTCATGAGTGATGAGGATGACGCTGGTGCCATGCTGGCGCTGCAGATCGCGCAAAAGTTCCAGCACCTCGCCTTGCACGGTGACGTCGAGCGCCGTCGTCGGCTCGTCGGCGATCAGCACGTCCGGCTCGAGCGCCAGCGCCATGGCGATCATCACCCGCTGGCGCATGCCGCCGGACAGTTCGTGCGGAAACTGCTTTAGCCGGCTTTCGGCTTCCGAAATGCGCACCGCCTTCAGCGCCTCGATGGCACGCTGGCGAGCCTCGCTCTGCGACAGGGAGGTATGCGCCTCGATGGATTCGGTGAGCTGCCGGCCGATCGACAGCACCGGGTTGAGTGAGGTCATCGGCTCCTGGAAGATCATGGCGATGCGGTTGCCGCGAATGCGCCGCATCCGGCGCTCGTCCAGAATCGTCAGATCTGTATCGCCGAGATGGACCTTGCCGGATGAAATCCTGGCGGCAGGCTGCGGCAGAAGCTGCATGATGGCCAGAGCGGTCATCGATTTGCCGGAGCCGGATTCACCGGCAATGCACAGCGTCTCGCCACGAGACAACGTCAGCGACAGGTCGGAGACGACCTCGCGCTCGCCCTCCTCGCCGCGCACGCTGACGGAGAGGTTGGCGATGTCGAGTATGGGTTCGCTGGCGGTGATCATTGCGCGCGTGACCCGGAGAGGGATTTACTCCGGCACCCCCCCCTCCTCATTCAAACACGCAGCGCGGAAAGTAGAACGACACCACCCAGTTCGGCATGTCAACGATCTCGCTGATGCGGAGATCGCCGCAGACCGAGGCCAGCATATAGGCCTCGACTGGGTCGATGTGATAACGACCGGCGAGCAGGTCGACCATCTGCGCAACCGCTTCCCTGGCGCCGGTCATCAGGTCCGGACCGATGCCGGTCGTCACCTCATAGCCCTTGGCGTCGAGATGGCGCGTCACCGGGCCTGGCGTGGTGAAGCGCGGCGTCTTCAGCCTGGCATCCTTGACC
>NZ_RZPF01000770.1:0-2930 GCF_004022735.1 Mesorhizobium sp. M7A.F.Ca.AU.001.01.1.1 | reverse complement strand
AAGTTGATCGACTGGATATCGATCGAGCGGGCCATGCGGCGCAAATCCGGGCGCCGCTTGAATTCCCGGATGGTGACGCGCTCGTTCGGCCGCAATTTCACACGCGGTGCTGCCTCGAGCTTCCGCTCGATCGTCGCGGCCGAAGGCGTTGTCGCCTGGGCTGCGGCCAGGCTTGGCATGGCAATCGCCGCGATCAGCGCGGCGGCAAGTGTACGGCGGGTCAGCATGTCTTCGTCTCCTTCGGCCTTGGCCGCATTGATGGTGCGGGCAACATGCCAAAAGCAGCCTGAAGGGCCGATGAACGACAGGTTCAGATTCGAGCTGGTGTCAGCTTCCGGCTAGGGCCGCATGACGCTGGCCGCGCGCTCGGCGAAAGGCAGCGGATGCACGATTTCCTTCTTTTGCGCCACCGGTGCAAAGCCGAGCTTCTGGTAAAGCGGCAGAGCCGCCGGATGATCGAGCGTGCAGGTCTGCACCGTCACGCGCTTCGGACCATGCGACCAGGCGGCTGCGATCGCGGAACCCAGGAACCAGCGGCCGATGCCTTGTCCCGTCGCATGTTCCATCATGCCGAAATAGGCGAGCTCGACTTCTTCCGGCAGATGCGGCTTGAGATCGAAGAAGCCGGCGGGTGCGCCGTCGAGATAAAGGACCCTGATGTCGCGATCCTCGCGATGAATGCCGGCGGCAAGCTCGTCGTCATCCAGCCTCAGCACATTGACCCAGTGCCATTTGCGCCCCACCCGGTCCATCAGATAGCGGTAGAAATGCAGCGGAATGTCCTTGGTCTTCAGCAGCGCGATCTGACGGTTGTAGGGCACCGGCGGCGAATAGGCCGGCGGCACATGCATCTCGAGAAACGTCACCGTGACGTCAATATCTTCCAGCGCGCCGTTTTCCATCGTCTTCATTCCTTGCCGATCACAACGGGGCCGGTCACGACAGGCGTGTCGGAAAGCCCGCCCCACTCCGTCCAGGAGCCGTCGTAAAGCCTGTTGTTGGTATGGCCAAGTGTTTCCAGCGCCAGCGTCACCACCGCTGCGGTAATGCCGGAGCCGCATGAGGTGACGACAGGTTTCGACAGATCGATGCCGGCCTCCTCGATCGCCTTGCGCAGGCGGTCCTTCGACAGCAGCTCGCCATTTTCCGACAGCGCCGAATAGGGCAGATTGCGCGCGCCAGGCATATGGCCGGAGCGGATACCCGCGCGCGGCTCAGGCTCGGCGCCGGTAAAGCGGCCCGGTCCCCGGGCGTCGGCGATCTGGCTTGCCCTGGTGTCGACGATCCGGCGCATGTCGGCGAGGCTGGCGACGCGCCCGGAGTCGAAATCGGCATGAAACACGCTTGGCGCGATCTTCGTCGGCTCAGCCGTCACCGGTCTGCCGGCGGCTTTCCAGCCATCGAAGCCGCCATCCAGAATATAGGTCTGGAAGACGCCCATCACCCTGAACATCCACCACGCCCGGGGCGCCGAGAAGAAACCCGGACCATCGTAGACGACGATGGTGTCATCGGCCGAAACGCCCATGGCGCCGACATACTGGGCAAAATGCTGCGGTGACGGCAGCGTATGCGGCAAGGGCGAATCCGGATCCGAAACCGCATCCTGATCCAGAAATCGTGCGCCCGGGATGTGGGCCGAATCATACTCGCCGCGCGCATCGCGCTTCTGCGCCGGGAGATACCAGGATGCGTCGAGAATCGTCAGGCCCGGCTCGCCGAGACGTTGCTGCAGCCAGTCTGCGTCGACGGTGAAGGGGCTGTCCTCGGCCATTTTGTGCTCCTGCTCGCCTTTTGGCGATCACTGTCTGTTCAGTTTGCCGGCATCGGCCCAAAGCGGATGCGGAAGCGCCGGTTTTCACGGCCCTTCTTCTCGATCTTGCCGATGTGGATTTCGCCGACTTCGCCAGTGCTCTTCACATGGGTGCCGCCGCAGGGCTGGCTGTCCACCGAGGCGTTGTCGCCGATACAGACCAGGCGGATCTTGCCGGTGCCGGCCGGCGGCCGGACGTTCTTGGATTTCACCAGGCCGGGATTGGCGGCCAGTTCCTCGTCACTGATCAGCCTGACAAAGATCGGATGATCGGCCCGCACCAGCTCCATCAGCCCGGCGGTGATGTCCTCCTTGGTGAAGCCGGCATCCGGAGCGTCGAAGTCGACACGGCTGTCGTCCTCGGAAACGGCGGCACCGGTGATTGGAAACGGACAGACGACGGTGAGCAAATGGCAAGCCGCATGCATGCGCATCAGGAGATGCCGGCGTTCCCAGTCGATGGCCAACCTCACCGTCTCGCCGACCTGTGGCACTGCTTGCTCCGGCGCCGGCACATGGATGATCTCGTCCTTGGTCTCGCCGGTGAGGGTAGCGGCAATGGCGATGCGGCTGCCGTCCGCGCGTTCGAGACACCCGGTATCGCCCGGTTGGCCGCCCGAAGTGGCGTAGAAGATCGTCCGGTCGAGGATGATGCCGCCGCGGTCGTTGACGGCAACGATCGTCGCATCCGCCGTCCGCAGATAGGCGTCGTCGCGAAACAGGGCATCCGTCCAGTTTGCCATCACGCGACCTTTTCGAACGGCACCGAAATTGTGCTCTTCAGCTCCATCCAACCCGGCACCGGCAGTTGCTTCTCGCGCAGGAATTCCGGGTTGAACAGTTTTGACTGATAGCGCGTGCCGTAGTCACAAAGAATGGTCACGATGGTGTGGCCGGGACCCAATTCCCTGGCCAGGCGGATCGCGCCGGCAATGTTGATGCCGGTCGAGCCACCGACGCAAAGCCCCTCTTCCTGGATCAGGTCGAAGACGATCGGCAGCGCATCCTCATCGGGGATCTGGAAGGAAAAGTCCGGCGTGAACCCTTCGAGATTGGCGGTGATGCGCCCCTGCCCGATGCCTTCGGTGATCGAGCTGCCTTCGGACTTCAGCTCGCC
>NZ_RZPF01000769.1:0-2931 GCF_004022735.1 Mesorhizobium sp. M7A.F.Ca.AU.001.01.1.1 | reverse complement strand
CGATATAGCCGATCACATCGCCGGCTTTCACCCTGGTTCCGACACCGGTCCCGATTGCAAATTTCAGCATATGCGCATAGCGCGTCTCGCGCCCGTTTGGGTGCGAGATCTTCACCAGATTACCATAGCTGCCGCCATCGCCCTGGAAGGTGATCTCACCATCGAAGGCGGCTGCGATCGGCGTGCCAACGGGAGCCGCCCAGTCGACGCCCTTGTGGATGCGAACGGTGCCGAGAATTGGATGCTTGCGTGGCCCGAAGGTGGATGTCATCACCCCGTTGACGGGCGTGACCATGCCGTTGGTGACCGTCAGCGAGCGGACCTGATCGTCACCGGTAACGCACGCAAACTGGCCCTCGCTCAGCTGGAAGACGAAACAGTCGAGGCTCTTTTCGGTGCCCTGCACGCCGACATACAGCACACGCCCGTCAGTCTCGCCCTTGCCGCGCGGCGTTTGCGAGTAGATCAGCACAAGGCGCTGGTCCTCGCTGGCGAAGGCGTCCAGATCCTGCCCTCGCGATAGGTACATGATCGCTTCGCCGATCACGCCGGTTGGAACACTGTTGCGAGCCGCCGTCGAGTAGATCGCGTCGAGCAGGCGATACTGCCGCTTGTGCGTGCCTTCCCCCTGTGCGCCCGAATAGTTGAACAGATCTTCACGGACCCAGGGATCGACACCCGATACGAATGCGCCCGCCGCATTGCGTGTCAGCGTGCCAACAAAGACGTTCTTGGCGTAGATGGACACCTGCATCAGCGACATGGTCGTCGTCTCGCGCCTCGGCCTGAAACCACGCATGGCGATGACATAGCCCGGTTCCAGGCCGTCGCGGTTGAAAAGCGCCTTCAGCGCTTGCCCTGCCAGCTTGGCGTCCTCTGCGGAGAAATGCGCATCGAGCGCGACGCTGTCCAAAGAGCGGTCGTTGAGGATTTTCACGAACGTGTCTTCGGTCGCCTCGAACCGCTGATACTCATTCGAGACGGTTGCGACACTCGTGTTGTTTTCGATCTGCGTCTTCTGGAATGCGGGAAGGGCTGCATCGCCCGCATCGATGGTCTCGCCCCAGCCGGCTTCGGGATCATCGGCGTCCGCCCTTTGGTCGGGTGCTGCGGCTGGTTCCCCCTCTATCGGCGATGGCTCAAGATCATTCTGCAGATCACCGGATGGTGGGGCAGCAGTCTTTCGTTGCGCCTGGAAGAATGCAAAATCCTCTTGCGTCGACGGTATCGTTGTCATGAATTTTTCGCTCGCGCTAAGCATGACGTCAGACAGGATTTCGATCTGTGGAGAAACGCCGGCCTGGTTGAGTTCCGCCGGGCGCGGCATTGTCCGGCCTTTGGTTGCGGCGCTGGCATCGGGCGCCAGCGTGATCCACATCGGGTCCCCCGCCAGATCGATAATGGCTGGCACATACACGGATGCGTCCGCCGGCATATCGTCCGCCCCTTCGACCGCATGCAACTCCTCGTCTTCGTCTCCGAACGACCAATACTCGGCGGTGAGGTAGAAACCGGCGGCGATAGAGAGCAGCACAGCCACCGCGAGACCGGCAACAAGCCTGCGCCGAAGCGTGCGCCTGCGAAGGGCCGCGCGCGCCTGCTTTTTCTGCCTGAAGCTCGTGTCGATACCGTGCGTCACGGATTGCTTCCCGTAAGAAAGAAAGTCCACCGCGCCTGTTCGAGGGTATCGACTTCAAGAAATTGTGCCGCGATATGGCCGCGCTGCCAGCACTCGTCGATGCCGCGTATCGAAAAACGTCGCCGCTCAATGCACATTTCGGTCGATCCTGTGAGGATCGCATGACCAAACACGTCCGTTGCGTAGATGTAGATGTAGCGGTTCGTCAGTTCCTCACGAATGACGTTTACGCATTGATTGGCGCCGATGGTCCACCAGCCATCGGTCTGGTCCGCATTGTCGACCTTCTGGCCGACGGCGAGATTGACGACATCCAGAGTCTGATTGCAGACCGTGAACTCGGCGCGCGCTTCGCTGGATGACAGCACGGCCAACAGGGCCGCCCCCCCCATGACCGCAAGCCTCATGCTGCCACGCAGGGCAGGGGCCCGAACCGGATCAAACTGCCTTATCGGCGGGTCAGAGCGGCTGAGTTGCATCGGGCGCCCATGCTATCCGCCGAGCCGGAAATACTGGGCGGTGGCCGAGAATTGAGACCCGTCGGTCTCGATTTCCTCAAGAATCTTTGGGAGCAGCACCGAGGCTGGCATGGGCGTGGAGAACGCGGCTGCCTGGATGTCCTGAGGGCCCGTGATCACCATTATGATCTGCGGCACCGCCTTTCCGGCGGCTTTGTCGGCGGCCCCGAGACCAATCGGGATGCTGAAAGTAGCCTTGCCGGGTTCTACGACGATGCGGTCGTCGAGATTGAACACCATGCCTTTATGGTCGATCAACAGCACGCTGGACCTGAGCCCGCCACGCGTCACCAGCGTTCCGCTGATCGGCGTACCGTTTGGCACCGATGTCCGATCGAGAACAAGCTGCGGCTTGTCTGATGCGGTCTGCCCGATAAAGCGCAGAAAATTGGTGACTTCGCATTGGCTTGGTTCAATGAGCCGGACGCTGATGTCCGGCTCGACATGGAATTTGGCCTGGAACTCGGCCAGCATGCCTTCGAATGGCTGGACCGATGTTCCAAAGCCTTCGATCGCGGCAGCCTTGTCGGTTGCTGAGGTCATCGTCGCATAGAAACAGTCGCCGCCGCCGAAGTCGCGAACCCATGACACCCGTTGGGCGATGTCGTCGACGGCCGGGGGAATCTCCGGTTTGGGCACGTTCAACGCGACAGCAGGTTGGTCCGGCTGGTTGCTTGTCGGCAAGGCAGGGCTCTCGGCGTTCGCGACAGCCGGCGGGGCCGCAGTGGGATTGGGCTCCCGCGTTGCGGGTGCCGCCGGCTTGCTGGCCTGCGG
>NZ_RZPF01000768.1:0-2932 GCF_004022735.1 Mesorhizobium sp. M7A.F.Ca.AU.001.01.1.1 | reverse complement strand
GCGCAGCACCGCCAGCACATCCTTGACGTGGGCGGCATCGAGAAACTTCAGGCCGCCGAATTTGACGAAGGGAATGTTGCGCCGCGTCAGTTCGATCTCCAGCGGCCCGCTGTGATGCGAGGCGCGAAACAGCACCGCCTGGGATTTCAGCGCTGTGCCCGCCTCGCGCTCGGCCAGGATGGTGTCGCAGACGAAATTGGCCTGCTCGACTTCGTCGCGCACGGTCACCAGTTTTGGCCTGTCGCTGGATTTGCGCTCCGACCACAGGTTTTTGGTGAAGCGCTCCGAGGCTTCGCCGATCACCGCGTTGGCGGCAGCAAGGATGGTCTCGGTCGAGCGGTAATTGCGCTCCAGCATCACCACGTCGGCGGCTTGCGCGAACTGATTGGGGAAGTCGAGGATGTTGCGAACCTCGGCGGCGCGGAACGAATAGATCGATTGCGCATCGTCGCCCACCACCGTCAGCCCGGCGCCGTCGGGTTTCAGCGCCATGAGGATCGAAGCCTGCAGGCGATTTGTGTCCTGGTATTCGTCGACCAGCACATGGTCGAAACGCCCGCCCAGATGCGCCGCTATCTCGGGCTCCGCCGCCATCTGCGCCCAGTAGAGCAGCAAATCGTCGTAATCGAGCACGTTTTGCGCCTGCTTGGCCTCGACATAACCGGCGAACAATTCTTTCAGCTGCTCCGCCCAGCCGGCGCACCAGGGAAAGGCGGAACCCAACACCTCGTTGAGCGGCGCCTGCGCGTTCACCGCGCGCGAATAGATGGCAAGGCAAGTGCCCTTGGTGGGGAAACGCGCTTCCGTCTTCGAGAAGCCGAGTTCGTGGCGGACCAGATTCATCAGGTCGGCGGAATCCTCGCGATCATGGATGGTGAAGGCCGGGTCGAGACCGATCTCCAGCGCATAGTCGCGCAACAGCCGCGCGCCGATGCCGTGAAAGGTGCCGGCCCAGGTCAGCGCATCGGTGATGACGGCTGCATCGCGGCCGAGCACCTCGCCGGCAATACGCTCGACGCGCCTGGCCATTTCGGATGCCGCGCGGCGCGAAAACGTCATCAGCAGGATGCGGCGCGGGTCGGCGCCCTTGACGATCAGATGAGCGACGCGATGCGCCAGCGTGTTGGTCTTGCCAGATCCGGCGCCGGCAATGACCAGCAACGGGCCGGCAATCTGACCGGCGCCGTGCTCGACGGCCTGGCGCTGGGCATCGTTCAGCCGCGCGAGATAGGCAGGCTGGACGGTCGGTTCCCGAAAGGTCGAATCAGCGGTGGCGAGGTTCATCGCCCATCAAGCATCGTTTCTGCTTTGTTCGCAACATCGATG
The DNA here is from genome assembly GCF_004022735.1 of Mesorhizobium sp. M7A.F.Ca.AU.001.01.1.1. Classification (NCBI taxonomy): domain Bacteria; kingdom Pseudomonadati; phylum Pseudomonadota; class Alphaproteobacteria; order Hyphomicrobiales; family Phyllobacteriaceae; genus Mesorhizobium; species Mesorhizobium sp. M7A.F.Ca.AU.001.01.1.1. The sequence goes on along the minus strand of NZ_RZPF01000768.1, from coordinate 1,606 downwards.
CGGGCACACCTAACCCATGCAGGACTGGGGCCGGTCTGAAGAGAAGGGATCGCGGCTAGCGTTGCGGATCGACACCCATGTCGGCCGACTGCCGTCGCAAGGTCTCGCGATCAGGTTGCGACGGCGGCAACAGCAGCGGGTCGACCGTATCGGGCACGTTTTCGACCATCTTCCTGGCGATGCGATAAGTGACATAGGCGAAGGCGCCGGCGACGAGCAGACGGAACATGGTGCAACACTCCTTTGGAGCAGAACCAACCGTAGAAACAGCCTTTGGTTCCCTTGCCAATCGTCCACGCGCGCAGTCGAAGATGGAGGGCGGTTTCGCCGGCGCTCCCGATGCATTCTCGAGGCAACCGGAGGCGGAACTTGGCCTTTGCGAGGTTCGCGTGCTGCCGCAACCCGCTGTGGCGTCCCGGACGAACTTTTGGAGAAGAAGGCCGGCGCCGCTTGGGAGGAGTGAAGCGCCGGCCAAGCGGATAATTAAGTCCGCCGCACAGGTAAGGCTAGCTGAGTCTTTCCCCTGCGTCATCGGGGGATTGTCTTTGTTAAAAACGTACCGACGCACACGGCCCTATCGGTCACCAGCCGTCAAGAGCTTGTCTTGACCATCATCCCGGCAATCTCAATAAACCCGGGAGTTGGCGATCAAAACGCGATCATCTTCCCGCGTCGCCACCCAGCCTTTGCCTGACCACGGCTACATGGAAATTCGTGCCGAACAGCAGCCCGTCATCGTTGAAGTCGTAGCTGGAATTGTGCAGCGGCGCGGAAGCTTCGCCATTGCCGAGGAAGACGAAGCAGCCCGGCACGTGGTCGAGGAAGCGGGCGAAATCCTCCGAAGCGGTCATCGGCTCGCGGGCGACGGCGATGTTGCCGGGTTCGAAGACGCCTCTGGCGGCGGCGAATGCGGCATCGACCAGTTCGGCATCGTTGCGCAGCGGCACGAACTCCCTGCTGTACTTGACCTCGGCGGTGACATTATAGGCGGCAGCGATGCCCTCGGCGAGAATGCGCATCTGCCGCTCGATCTCGGCGCTGACCTCGGGACGGAAGCTGCGCGCATCGCCGAGGATGCGGGCAAGACCGGGCAGAGCGTTGCGGGTGCCGTCGGTGATCAGCTCGGTCACCGAAACCACGGATATGTCGGCCGGACTCAGTCGGCGCGAGACGATGGTCTGCAGATTGGTGACCAGCGCGCAGGCCGCGACCAGCGTCTCGTTGCCCGCATGCGGCCGCGCGGCATGGCCGCCGAGCCCCTTGAGCACGATCTCGAAGTTGTCCTCGGCCGACATTATGGGTCCGGCACGGGTCTCGAAATGCCCGATCGGCAGGCCGGGCATGTTGTGCAGGCCAAAGATCTCGTCGAAGGGAAAGCGCTGCATCAGCCCATCTTCGAGCATGGCGAGTGCGCCCCTGCCCCATTCCTCGGCCGGCTGGAAGACGAAGCGCACGGTGCCGTCGAAACCGCCCTCACCGGCCAGCAGCTTTGCCGCGCCGAGCAGCATGGTGGTGTGGCCGTCATGGCCGCAGGCATGCATGATGCCGGGATTGCCGGACCGGTAAGATGCGTCCGATTGTTCTGATATGCGCAGCGCATCCATGT
>NZ_RZPF01000767.1:0-2932 GCF_004022735.1 Mesorhizobium sp. M7A.F.Ca.AU.001.01.1.1 | reverse complement strand
AATCGACCCCAGCAGCGCGCCGACACCGACCGTCTCGCCTTCCTTGACGGTGATCTCACCCAGCGTGCCGGCGGCGGCGGCAGGCACCTCCACCGTCACCTTGTCGGTCTCGAGCTCGACCAGCGGTTCATCGGCGGCGATTGTATCGCCAACCTTCTTGAACCATTTGCCGACGGTCGCTTCAGTGACGGATTCGCCGAGAGTGGGAACGCGGATTTCGGTAGCCATTGTGCCTGTCCGTTTTCTTTCGGTTCTGTTGTTCGCCCAGATCTTCTCTATTCACCAAGCGCGTCTTCGAGCAAGGCGGCGAGCTGGGCGAGATGCTTCGACATCAGTCCGGTCGCCGGCGAGGCGGCGGCCGGACGGCCGGTGTAGCGCACCCGCTGATGCTTGGCGTCGATATGCGCCAGCACCCATTCCAGATACGGGTCGATGAACGACCAGGCGCCCATGTTCTTGGGCTCCTCCTGGCACCACACCATCTCGGCATTGCGGAACCGCGACAGTTCGGTGATCAGCGCCTTGGCCGGGAACGGGTAAAGCTGCTCGACGCGCAGCAGATAGATGTCGTTGATGCCGCGCTTCTCGCGCTCCTCATAGAGGTCGTAATAGACCTTGCCCGAACACAGCACGACGCGGCGGATCTTGGAATCCTTGACCAGCTTGATCGCTTGTCCGGAAAGCAGCTGCGCATCGTCCCACAGCAACCGGTGGAACGAGCTTTCGCCCGAAATTTCCGGCAGCGTCGACACCGCGCGCTTGTGGCGCAGCAGCGACTTCGGCGTCATCAGAATCAGCGGCTTGCGGAAGTCGCGCTTCAGCTGCCGGCGCAATATGTGGAAGTAGTTGGCCGGCGTGGTGCAGTTGGCGACTTGCATGTTGTCTTCGGCGCAAAGCTGCAGGAAGCGTTCGAGCCGGGCCGAGGAATGTTCCGGACCCTGGCCTTCATAGCCATGCGGCAAGAGGCAGACGAGGCCCGACATTCTGAGCCACTTGCGTTCGCCTGACGAGATGAACTGGTCGAACACCACCTGGGCGCCGTTGGCGAAGTCGCCGAACTGCGCTTCCCACAAGGTCAACGCCTTTGGCTCGGCCAGGCTGTAGCCGTATTCGAAGCCCAGAACCGCCTCTTCCGACAGCATCGAGTTGATGACTTCGTAGCCGGCCTGAGCCGCCGACAGATTGTTGAGCGGGATGTAGCGGGTCTCGTCGCGCTGGTCGTAGAGCACGGAATGGCGCTGCGAGAAGGTGCCGCGTTCGGAATCCTGCCCCGACAGGCGGATCGGATTGCCGTCGAGCAGGATGGCGCCGAAGGCCAGCGCCTCGGCCGTCGACCAGTCGATGCCTTCGCCGGACTCGATCGCCTGGCGGCGGTTTTCGAGGAAGCGGATGATCGTCTTGTGCGCCTCGAAGTCCTTCGGCACCTCGGTCAGCTTCCTGCCGATTTCCTTCAGTGTCTTGACCGGCACGGCGGTCTTGCCGCGCCGCTGTTCGTCCTGGTTGTCGGCAGTGCGCAGGCCCGACCAGGCGCCGTCGAGCCAGTCAGCCTTGTTGGGCTTGTAGTGCTGGCCGACTTCCCATTCGGATTCCAGATGCGCCCGCCAGTCGGCTTTCAACTGGTCGAGCTCGGCCTGGGTGAGGTGACCCTCGGCGATCAGCCGGTCGCCATAGATCTGCACCGTCGTCTTGTGGTTGCGGATGTTGCGGTACATGATCGGCTGGGTGAAGGCCGGTTCGTCGCCCTCATTGTGGCCGAAGCGGCGATAGCAGAACATATCGACCACAACAGGCTTGAAAAACTTCATGCGAAACTCGATCGCCACCTTGGTGGCGTGCACCACGGCTTCCGGGTCGTCGCCATTGACGTGGAAGATCGGTGCTTCGATCATCTTGGCGACGTCGGACGGATAGGGCGAGGAGCGCGAAAAGCGCGGGTTGGTGGTGAAACCAATCTGGTTGTTGATGATGAAATGCAGCGTGCCGGCGACGCGGTGGCCGCGCAGGCCGGACAGGCCGAGGATCTCGGCGATCACGCCCTGACCGGCGAAGGCGGCATCGCCATGCAGCAAGAGCGGCAGCACCTTGGCGCGCTCTTCCAGCGGCACGATTTCCTCGCGGCTGCGGCCGAACAGATAATCCTGCTTGGCGCGCGCCTTGCCCATCACCACCGGATCGACGATTTCCAGATGCGAGGGGTTGGCGGTCAAGGACAGATGCACCTTGTTGCCGTCGAACTCGCGGTCCGACGAGGCGCCGAGATGGTACTTGACGTCGCCCGAGCCTTCGACCTCATCGGGTGCCGCAGAGCCGCCCTTGAACTCGTGGAAGATGGCGCGGTGCGGCTTGGCCATCACCTGGGAGAGCACGTTCAGCCGGCCGCGATGCGCCATGCCGAGCACGATTTCCTTCATGCCGAGCTGGCCGCCGCGCTTGACGATCTGCTCCAGCGCCGGGATCAGCGCCTCACTGCCATCGAGGCCGAAGCGCTTGGTGCCCTTGTACTTGACGTCGATGAACTGCTCGAAGCCTTCAGCCTCGACCAGCTTCTGCAGGATCGCCTTCTTGCCGGCGGCGGTGAAGGTGATCTCCTTGTCGGCACCCTCGATGCGCGCCTGGATCCAGGCCTTTTCCTCAGGGTCGGAAATATGCATGAACTCGACGCCGAGCGTGGAGCAATAGGTGCGGGTCAGGATTTCCAGCATCTGCCGGATGCTGCCGAATTCAAGCCCCAGCACATTGTCGAGGAAGATCGGCCGGTCGTAATCGGCTTCGGTGAAGCCGTAGTTTTCCGGCGACAGCTCGTTGTAATCCTCGAGCGGCTTGGCGATGCCGAGCGGATCGAGATTGGCGTGCAGATGGCCGCGCATGCGGTAGGCGCGGATCATCATGATGGCGCGCACCGAATCGCGCGTCGCCTGGCGCACGTCGGCGT
>NZ_RZPF01000766.1:0-2940 GCF_004022735.1 Mesorhizobium sp. M7A.F.Ca.AU.001.01.1.1 | reverse complement strand
AGTCCTCCTGGCTCGGTCATCTCGCCGCCCAGCACCTTCTGCCAGGAGAAAGTGACGACATCGAGTTTTTCGAAGTCGAGCCTCTGCGCGAATGCGGCGGAAGTCGCATCGCAGACGGTCAGGCCCTTGCGGTCCGCGGGAATGAAATCGCCGTTCGGCACGCGAACGCCCGACGTGGTGCCGTTCCAGGTGAACACCACATCGCGGTCGAAATCGATCTTGGTGAGATCAGGCAGCTCGCCGTAGCCGGCTTCGATCTTGCGCACGTCGGCGAGCTTCAATTGCTTGACCACGTCGGTGACCCAGCCGGAGCCAAAGCTCTCCCAGGCGACCATGTCGACGCCGCGCTCGCCGAGCAGCGACCACAGCGCCATCTCGACCGCACCGGTGTCCGACGCCGGCACGATGCCGATGCGGTAACCCGCCGGGACCTGGAGAATCTCCCGCGTCAGCTCGATCGCCTGTTCGAGCTTGGTCTTGCCGATCTTGGCGCGGTGGGAACGGCCGAGCGCAGCATTTCTTAGCGCCTCGACCGACCAGCCGGGGCGCTTTGCGCAGGGACCTGAGGAGAAATTGGGGTTTGCCGGACGGAGTCCGGGCTTCGTATGCGTCGTCATCGTGGTCTATCCTTCCAGATAGTGGCCCCTCGTTGGGGAGGGGTGGCCCACGGACGGCGATATTCGTTCGGGCTTCAGGCGTCAAGAGGAAAGTTTTTGTCGTTGCCGGGATACCGGCGATCCCCGATCAGGATGTCGTGACTTCAAACGCAAACGACGGACCCCATGATCCGCCGTGCTGGTCCTCGTACTCGCCGCGCCTACCAGAGATCGTAGCGCAGCCCGACCTTGACCTGATGATAATCGAGGCCCTTTTTGAACTCAGGGTTGCCGACAGCGTCTGCTGTCACGTATTTCGCGGAAGGCAGAGCCGTGTATTGATAGCCGACATCGACTGCAACATTCTTGCTGACCTGATAAGCAAAGCCGGCGCCGAGCGTATAGGCGAAGCTGAACTGCTTCTCCGACTGCGTCGTCCCATCATAGCCGTTTGGATCGTCGCATTCAAAGATGGTCGTGGTTGTACCTGATGTTGTCGATGAATTCTGACAGTTGCGAGCGCCTTGAGCGTACTTGTAGGTGCTGTACGCTATGCCGACACCGCCTCCGACATAGGGCGTGAAGCCGACATAAGTGCCCAGGTCGACAAAGGCGCTGGCCATCACATCGTAGGCCTTGTTGTTGCCGTCGTTGGAGCCTTCGCATCCACGGGTGCTTGGGCCGGCGAACGCGCTTGTGCTGCCACCGCTGGTGACAGTCACCGTCTGCGTTCCATCGCAAGTACTGTCGAATTTGCTGGCGAATTTGCTTGTCGGCAGCAGACCGAAATTCAATTCACCACGGAAGTAATCGTTGAAATGGTAGCCCATACCTATCGAACCAGACAGCGGGCTGGTATCCGTAACCAGACCGGCCGGAGTTTCCGAAAATTCATAGGGCTTGTTGAAGGCATAGCCGAGATCACCGCGCAGATACCAGCCGGAGCCGACCTCGACCGGGACGTAGTCGGGCGCCTGGTCGACATAGATCGGCGGATCGTAGTCGGCCGCGTGCACCGGCGTCAGCGGCAGGAGGGCTAGTGCACCGAGCGCCAGCGCCATACGCGATGTAAGTTTCATGGTCCCCGACTCCCGAATTTGGCGCAGCCCGCAATCGCAGCGGCAGCCATCGTTTCAAGGAGCATTGTTAACCATAGTGGTTAAGTGGCGGTTAAGGCTAACAGAGCGTTAGCGAATTCATTTCCCCTGTCGATTCCAGGCGGCCAACGAAAAACCGCCCGGCTGAGGCCGGGCGGTTTGTGAAGAATTCAAGTAATGTAGATGCTGTTACTTGGTGTAGATCGGCTCGGGTTCGGGCTGGTAGGCAACGACCGGCGCGGCGCAACCGTTGTTGCCACCGAACTGGTAACGCAGGCCACCGCGCACTTCGTGTGTGTTGATGCCACGATCGAAGCCGGGACCGGAGCTGGTGATGTTCCAGTCGAACATGCGGCCGCCCTGGATATGGGAGAAGCGGTAGCCGGCATCGAGAATGATCTTGTCGGTCAAGCAGTACGAAGCGCCGGCCATCAGACCGTAGGCGAAACGCCAGCTTGATCTGCCGGGATTGAACTCGGTGGTGTTCGGGTCGTAGACATCATCCCACTTGACGCGGGCGCCGCCGATGCCGGCGCCAACGTAAGGCGTGATGCCATGGTAGGTGCCGAGATCGACATAGGCGTTGGCAAGCAGTAGCAGGGCGCTCATCTTCGATACTTCGGTCGAAGTACCGTTGATATCCGAGGTGCCGCCGTTGAAGTTCGACTTGAACCAATAGTCGGCGGTCAAATCGGTCCGGAAGTGATCGTTGATCTTGTAGCCGACGCCGGCGCCGAGCGAGAAACCGCCCTTGAGCTTGCCGAAATCGAAGCTTCTGGTGCCGGGCGTAACCGTACAGTTACAGGGATCGACGGTGTAGGTCATATAGTCGATGCCGCGCACGGTCGACTTGTGATAGTCGATGTCGCCACGGATATACCAGCCGCCGACTTCTACCGGCTGCTCGTAGACGGCCTGAGGCGGAGCCTCTTCGACGATCGGTTCCGGCAGGTCGGCCGCGAACAACGGCCCCGCCAGGCCTGCGAACAGTAAGGCGAGCAGGGCCTTTCTTGCTGTCTTGAACATGCTTGTCACCCCTGAGAAGCTCGGAACGGCAAACCCGCCCGAAATGCGATTGGCTTTCAGTCGTGGATAATGAATTGCAAAGGTTAAAAGGCGTTTAACCCTGTTGCTTAACCACGAATCTCGAAACTTCTGGGGACCGGCGCGAGATTTCCGAACAGCGAACAGACTGGGAGCCGACAAGAAAAAGCCCGCCGAGAGGCGGGCCTTGGACAGGTTCAGGC
>NZ_RZPF01000765.1:0-2942 GCF_004022735.1 Mesorhizobium sp. M7A.F.Ca.AU.001.01.1.1 | reverse complement strand
GACATACCCGATCATGACCCGCCAACAGCGCATCGAGCGCTGGGCTGAGTTGCTGGAACAACATCCCGAGCGACGCCTGAGAGCGCTTATCGGCACTGAGTATCTGAAGCGGGAAGCTCGCGACGCGGCGCGCGGCGAGGGCTCGCCGATTACAGTGGCCTTCGAGGACCCGCTACTGCGTGCGTTAGGCCTGAAGGATGACACCTATGGGGAAGCAAAGCGCTTCTTCGAACTGTCTGACGGGGAATTGCATGGCATCGTCTGCAGTTGCCATGTCGGAACCATGTTCAGAGGGCAGTGGGCTGCCGCTAGAGTCCGCCGGTCGCTCGGAGGGAACAGGTTTCTCAAGTGGCTTAGAGAGAGAATGTGGCACTGAGGTCGCCAAGGACGGCGATTGAAGCTCGTTCCGAGATGAACGACTGGCGCGCCAGCGCTCCGCCGTGGTGACGACGGGGTTCGGCCCCAAAGTTGTCACGCAGACGGGTGGGCGCTCTACTTCCGGTGCGTTCCAGGCAAGGCTGCATTCCCAGGGGCAGGATTCTGGGCTTCTCTTTGCGGCTAACATCACGACGTGAAGACGTCGATCGCTCGGCCCTCTGTTGCGCTAACCTCCGCGGCGCCTGGCCTGAATGGCAGCAAAAGTCACTGGGCGAAAATCCCAGGCGTCGACCCCGACATCGTGCTGGCGCGTCATTGGCTTCAGCCGGCCATGAGAATGGCCGTGCAGGTTTATTGAATTCTTGCCGATCTGGTTCCAGGTGCGGAACGGGTAGTGGCAAAGAACCAGGAAACTGCCCTCGACAGTTAGCTCCTTGTAGTGTTGCACGCTAGCCCAAGCCGAAGCGCCGAGCGTTACCACGCCGTCGTTGTTGCCGATGATCAGGTGCTTGGTGCCGTGGAGACGGGACAGCAGCGAAGACACTGTCTCGGCAGATCCCTTGGCGAAGTCGCCGAGGTGCCAAACCTCGTCGCTTGGAGCAACAGTCTCGTTCCAAAGTTCAATCAGTGCTTGGTCATGCCCCGCCAATGAACTGAAGGGGCGGGGGGCAAGCCGCAGAATACGGGGATCGTTGAAATGCGTGTCGGAGGTGAAGAAGATCATGCGCCGCCGCTGGCTGAGACGAGCGATCGACGATCGCTTCTAAGTTCGGTTGCCGGAGCTCCTTTTGGGTCCATCATCGATCCTGATTTGGGCTTCCCTGAGCATCTTGAGTGCCTCCTCCTTGGTGAGGCCGCACTTGCGCGCAAAGTAGAGCGCTTCGATCGCCTGTTCACGATCCGCCGTGGCTTCTGAGGGCTGTTTGGGCTTCTTACCCATCGTTCCCAATCACTTTTTGATGCCACCGAACCATCACCGTGGCGGGTTGTTCCCCCTCGGATCTGCTAATCTGCTGAGCGCCGCCGCCTGATGTCGTTCCTGGGTTTGTATAAATTCCATGCCGGCGTGGGGAGGGATCGGCGGTGCGTTTTTTGGGTGAGCCAGTCTGAGGCGCTTCTAAGGGCCACGCCACCGAGCCGGCGGGCGAAGCATTGTCGTTGGTTCAAAGATCCGTTCTGGTCCGCCCTCGCTCAAAAACCGGAACGTCTTCATCATCTCCTTCGCTTAATCCCGTGGGGATGTCTTCCGCGAAGCTGCGGGTCATCTCTTCGGTCTCGCTCAACCCGTCGACCGTTTCATTTGCGCCGGCTCCCTCGTCGTGACGGCCCGTGATCTCGCTTCGAGGCTGCGCGCCGATCGGCTGTTCGATGTCGTGGGACCCCAAAACGCCCGGTCCCGCACCGTGTCTATCCTCGTGGCCGGCGATGCTCTCGAGTACGGCAGCATCCTCCTCGGGGATGGGTTTGTCATTGGCAAAGTCGCTCTTTTGCTTCCGGGTTGTTATCGGCATGTTGTGAACTCCTACGCAGTGAATCGCACAACGTACGACTACGGCCGAAGTTGCGAGGCGGCCGCTTTGATTTTAAGGAACCCCGACTTCGGGCAAGCGGTCGCAAAAATGGAGACAGCGGCGCACGTGCTGAAATGGAACAATCAAGCGCGCAAGTTGGCACGATGGCGGGATTTTGAACGAAGCACTCCTCTCCTCGCTATCGACTCCAGTCGGGTAAGGCCTGCTCCGAGCCACGGTTCTTGCACGGCGCTTTGCAAAAGGCGCCAATCGAGGCCGAACGAACTGCGCTCGGATGCTTTACAGCCGCCAACAGGCTGCGCGGTCGCGTCGTTTTTCGCCGCTTAATGGCACAGCGATGGCGAAGGTGGCGGACGAGCCTTAAGCACCAGCTAACGAGTATGCGTGCCTCGCTGGCGAGCTTGCCCACATTCGCGCGGCGCGAACTAGAGACGCTGCCGCGATACGTGCGGGCAGCAGATAGCCTGACACACAGGAAGCGGCCTGCGAATGTGATGAAGCAGCCCACGTTAGGCGCGAGTTGGGCGCAGTCACTCAGCAGCTGCCGGTGTGATCATCACCGGCGAAGCCTGTCGGCGAGACGGAGCCCAAGGGCCAAGATCGTCAAGGTGGGATTCGCCTGGCTGGATGTTGCCAGAACCGAGCCGCCCGCGATGTGCAGGTTCATCAGTCCATGAACTCGGCATTCAGCGTCAACAACCCCGTCGGTCGGGCTCGCAGACATTCGCGTGGTACCGAGGTGATGACCGTCCATGGCGCCTGATTTGCCTGCCATTTCGATCACATGGCCAGGTTCAAATCCTGAAATGGTAGCTCCGATCTTCTCCAGCTTCCAACCGAGCAGTCGATAGGCGCGCGCGATGCTTTGGAGATCGTTGCTCGTGGTTTTCCAATCGACGCGCAGCTTCGGCATACCCAATCGGTCGCGTTCGCTCACCAACGTCAGTCTGCTTGCGGGGTTCGGCTCCTGTTCCGAATGAAACTCAAGATTGACCCCATTGGCGCGCGGCCCCAATACGATGGAGGGCAGCT
>NZ_RZPF01000764.1:0-2946 GCF_004022735.1 Mesorhizobium sp. M7A.F.Ca.AU.001.01.1.1 | reverse complement strand
CCGGTTACATCTCTATTCGCCCGATGTGCTGGTCGTCGGCGGCGGCATCGCCAATGGGCTCGACCTGATGGCGCCGACCATCGAGGCAACCATCAGGCAGCGGGCCATGCGCGCCTATCGCGACGTACCGGTCGTTCCAGCACAGCTCGGCCGCCATGCCGGGCTCGTCGGCGCCGCCAGCCTTGTGCTGTTCGACGACGAGGGCACTTTGGCAGCCCGCATGCCTGTCGGCCCAAGCACATATCCGGACACACCACTGAGCAAGATCGGCACCGTCTGACGTGCGACTGCATGACAAAGGCCGCAGGCAGCATGCCTCCGGCCTTTTACGCATAAGCCACACGTGGTTACTCGGCGGGGACGACATCCGCCGGCAGGCTGTCATCAGCCGTGCCCGCCAGCGCCCTCGCCAGCTTGGCCTCGTCGAGTTCGCCTTCCCAGCGCGCCACCACCAGCGTGGCGACGGCATTGCCAACGAAGTTGGTCAGCGCCCGGCATTCCGACATGAAGCGGTCGACGCCGAGGATCAGCGCCATACCGGCGACCGGCACCGCCGGAACCACCGACAGCGTGGCGGCAAGGGTGATGAAGCCCGCTCCGGTGATGCCGGCGGCACCCTTGGACGAGAGCATGGCCACCAGCAGCAGCAGGATCTGGTCACCCATCGACAGGTGGATGTTGGTCGCCTGTGCGATGAACAGCGCCGCCAAGGTCATGTAGATGTTGGTGCCGTCGAGGTTGAAGGAATAGCCGGTCGGGATGACCAGGCCGACCACCGAGCGCTTGGCGCCGGCCTTCTCCATCTTTTCCATCAGCGAGGGCAGGGCGGCCTCCGACGAGGAGGTGCCCAGCACCAAAAGCAGCTCTTCCTTGATGTAGCGGATCAGCGACAGGATGGAGAAGCCGTTGTAGCGGCAGACCGCACCCAGCACGATGAACACGAACAGGAACGACGTCACGTAAAAGGTGCCGACCAGCATGGCGAGATTGATGACCGCGCCGATGCCGTATTTGCCGATGGTGAAGGCCATGGCGCCGAAGGCACCGATGGGGGCGGCCTTCATCAGCACGCTGACCAGCTTGAAGATCGGCGTCGTCAGTGCCTGCAGGAAGTTGAGCACGGGCATGCCCTTGTCGCCGACCAGCGCCAGCGCGATGCCGAACAGCACCGAGAAGAACAGCACCTGCAGGATGTCGCCGTCGGCGAAGGCGCCGACGATGGTCGACGGGATGATGTTCATCAGGAACCCGGTGACCGACTGATCGTGCGCCTTGGCGGCGTAGGTGTTGACGGTCGAGGCGTCGAGCGTCGCCGGGTCGATGTTGAAGCCGGCGCCCGGCTGCACGACATTGGCGACGACAAGGCCGATGATCAGCGCCAACGTCGAAAAGGTGAGGAAATAGAGCATCGCCTTGCCGGCAACACGCCCGACCTTCTGCAGGTCGCTCATGCCGGCAATGCCCGTTGTCACGGTCAGGAAGATGACCGGGGCGATGATCATCTTGACCAGCTTGATGAAGGCGTCGCCGAGCGGCTTCATGCTCTCGCCGACCGACGGATAGAAATGGCCGAGCAGGATGCCGACGGTGATCGCGACGAGCACCTGCACGTAGAGTTGGGCATAGAAAGGTTTGCGCTGCGCGGCAAGCGCGCCTGATTGGTCTGCGATGTGCATCGAACTCTCCCTGGCCGGATGGGCGAAAACGGATCGCCTGCGTGACTTCTCCCATCGCGGCGCTCCGGTCGCACGCCGCTGAAAACAGTTTTGCAAGCGTCGTGCCAGATCGGGGAAAGGCCGGAATCGCGGATTTCCGCCTTTGTCAGAGGTCGCGCGGACAATACTTGTGCGGATTTCCGCACAAGTGGCGTTTGCCTGGGCGGATTTTCGCATTACACTGACCGGAAAGCCGCGAAGAAAAGGGAGAGGGCAGACGCCGCAGGCAGGCACCGATAGCGAATCCCAAGGGTTTGCCGGCCGTGAGTTGCTGCGCGAGGCGGTGGCCCGGCTGCGCGACGGCCGCTGGCTTGCCGTGGTCGCAGCCCTTGCCGTCCTGGCTGGCGCGATCGCCATCGCCGGGCGCATCGCCTCCGGCCAGGCGGCCGACAATCTGCGCGACACAGCACTTGCCGCTCTGCCGCTGGCGGCGGGAACGCTGACCGGCGAAATCGAAAAGCAGCGCCTGGTTCCCTTGGTGCTGGCCCGCGACGATGCTGTGCGGGGCGCGCTGCGCCGGGCCGGGAAGATGCAAGAAGCGGCCCTCAACGACAAGCTCAAGGCGATTGCCGGCGATGCCTCGGCCTCCGCCATCTATGTCATCGATACGGCAGGCATCGCCATATCAGCCAGCAATGCCGGCGAACCGACCAGCTTTGTCGGCATCGACTATAATTTCCGGCACTATTTTCAGGAGGCGATGGCGAAAGGTGCTGCCAGCCAATATGGCCTCGGCACGATCAGCGGACGGCCGGGACTCTACCTTTCGAGCCGCGTCGACGATAACGGCAAGCCGCTTGGCGTTGCGGTGTTGAAGGTCGAGCTCGACGGCGTCGAGGCAAATTGGCGTTCCAGCGGTTTCCTTGTCTTTGTCACCGATGAACGAGGCGTCGTGCTGGCCACCAGCCAGCCCGACTGGCGGTTTCGTGCGCTGGCACCACTGTCGGCCGAGGACGTGGCCGCCGCCCATGAGCAACTGCAATTGGCCGATGCTGCCTTCGAGCCGCTGCCGTTCAGACGCGGCGCCGGCGATGGCCTGGCGACGATCGACAACGCCGGAAAACCACGCCAGTTCGTCGAGGTGGTGCAGGATTTGCCCGGTGCAGTCCCAGGCTGGCGTCTGTGGCTGCTGACGCCCGCCGACGCTGCTCTCTCCTCGGCCGCCAATACGGCGCGCCTGACCACGCTCCTGGGCTTGCTGCTTCTAGGCTTGATTGCCTACGTGCTGACC
>NZ_RZPF01000763.1:0-2946 GCF_004022735.1 Mesorhizobium sp. M7A.F.Ca.AU.001.01.1.1 | reverse complement strand
CGTCAGGGCGAAGAGGGTGCCGGCGACCAGGGCATCATGTTCGGTTATGCCTGCCGCGAGACGCCGGATTTGATGCCGGCGCCGATCTACTACAGCCACAAGATCCTCGAACTGCTGGCTGCTGCCCGTCACGAAGGCAGCGGTGAAGCCGGCAGGCTCGGGCCGGATGCCAAGAGCCAGGTCACCGTTCGCTATGTCGATGGCAAGGCCGCCGAGGCGACGCAGATCGTGCTGTCCACGCAGCATCTCGATGCGAGCTGGGATTCAAAGAAGGTCCGCAAGGTCGTCGAACCCTATATCCGCGAGGCGCTGGGCGACCTCAAGATCGCCGACGATTGCATGTGGTACATCAATCCGACCGGCAAGTTCGTCATCGGCGGGCCGGACGGCGACGCCGGCCTGACCGGCCGCAAGATCATCGTCGACACCTACGGTGGTGCCGCACCCCATGGCGGCGGCGCTTTCTCCGGCAAGGACACCACCAAGGTGGATCGTTCGGCAGCCTATGCGGCGCGCTACCTGGCCAAGAACGTGGTGGCGGCGAAACTCGCCGACCGCTGCACCATCCAGCTTTCCTACGCCATCGGCGTCGCCCAGCCGCTGTCGGTCTATGTCGACTTGCATGGTACCGGCAAGGTCGACGAGGCAAAGCTCGAGGACGCGCTGCGCACGGTGATGGATCTGTCGCCGTCGGGCATCCGCCGTCACCTCGATCTCAACAAACCGATCTACGCCAAGACGTCGTCCTACGGCCATTTCGGCCGCAAGGCCGGCCGTGATGGGTCTTTCTCCTGGGAAAAGACCGATCTCGCCAAGGCGCTCAAGGACGCGGTCGCCGCCTGACAGCGGCGCCGCGAAGTCCCGCCATGGATCCGAAGGACAGACCAAGCCGCGCGACCGAAGCCTTTTTCGGTCGCCGGCGCGGCAAGACCATGCGTCCGCAACAGGCGGCCGCGCTGGAAAGCGGCTTCGGTGTATATCGGCTCGATCTGGCGGCCGAGCCGCCGGCCGATCTGCAAACTCTGTTTCAGACCGATGTCAGCGCGGTTCGCCTCGAGATTGGCTTCGGCGGTGGCGAACATCTCCTGCACCGCGCGACCGAGGCGCCTTCGATCGGCTTTATCGGCGTCGAGCCCTTCGTCAACGGCATGGCCAAGATGATGATGGCGGTGCGCGAGAAACCGCTCGCCAATCTGCGGGTTTATGACGACGACGCCACAAGGCTGCTCGACTGGCTGCCGCAGGCCTCGCTCGGCGGCCTCGATCTGCTCTATCCCGACCCCTGGCCGAAGAAGAAACACTGGAAGCGACGTTTCGTAAGCCCGGTCAATCTCGAGCGGTTCGCGCGCGTGCTGAAGCCTGGTTCAAAATTCCGCTTCGCCTCCGACATCGACACTTATGTCAACTGGACCTTGCTGCATTGCCGCGCGCATGGCGCGTTCGCATGGCAGGCTTGCGAGGCGGCGGACTGGCACCGGCCCTATGATGGTTGGCCGGGCACCCGTTACGAGGCCAAGGCCATTCGTGAGGGCCGGCGGCCGGCCTATCTTACCTTCATTCGGAAATAGGCTCGCGGTCTTAGAGCAATTCCAGGAAAAGTGTGAAACGGTTTTCCGTCCGGAATTGCGTCAAAGCTAGAATCGGCGGCCGATGCGATCGAAGGCGGCAGGCTCGACGCCGAGGTTGCGCAGGTCGTCGGCGCGCGGCCTGCGACCGGCTTCTACGGCCCGTGAAGCGGCCACGGCGCTGCCGAATACGGTGAAGAAGTCGCCTATTGCAGAAAATATCTTGCGATTGCTCATGATCATGTCCTTTCGCGCACGTGTGACGCACGGCCACCTTTGTGCAGCGCAGCGTAAGTAGGTGCGTTTCAGCGCCAATCCCATTGGGGCCGCCGCATGGGCGCCATGCGCTCCATGCAACGCTGGCGGGGGCCACCTCGATGGCAGCGTTGCCCGACCAGCATAGCGGGCTTGAAACACAGGCCGCGATCGTCTATATCAGCCTCAAATTCTTGGTCGGTATGACGAAGAGTGGGTCCACCCGGTCCCGCTCTTTTTTATTACCTGCCGATAACTTGGTAGAGAACGACAGGGCTTCAATGACTGCAACGGCAAGCGAGGGCGACGATCGCATCATCCGCGAAAGCGGCATCGATGCGCGCATCGCGCTGATCGTCCAGCCGGTTCTGCGCGGCATCGGCTTCCGCCTCGTGCGGGTGCATCTGTCGGGCCAGAACGGGCTGACGCTGCAGATCATGGCCGAACGCGAGGACGGCACCATGACCGTCGAGGATTGCGAAGAGGTCAGCCGCGCGGTGTCGCCGGCGCTCGATGTCGATGATCCGATCGAAAAGGCCTACCATCTTGAAGTCTCGTCGCCCGGCATCGACCGGCCGCTGGTCCGCAAATCGGATTTCACGACCTGGACGGGTCATCTGGTGAAAATGGAAACATCGATCGTCGTCGCCGACCGCAAGCGCTTCAAGGGCAAGATCGCCGAAGCCGGCGAAGACGATGTGCTGATCGAGCGCGACAAGGCAGCCTATGGCGAGGAGCCGACGGTGCGCGTCCCCTATGACGCGATTGCCGATGTGCGCCTGATCCTGACCGACGATCTCATCCGCGATGCCCTGTCGAAGGACAACAGGGCGCGCAAGGAAGCCAAGAAGCGCCGTGGCGAACCGGACGACGACGAGTCGGGTGCGGAAGCGGACGCCACGGAAGAACACGAACAGGAACTATGATTGAGCTGCCGGGCGCAAAGGTCCGGCAAACAAGCTCGGGAGAAAAACGATGGTTGTAAGCGCCAACAGACTTGAATTGCTGCAGATCGCCGACGCGGTCGCGCGTGAAAAGTCGATCGACAAGTCGATCGTCATCGCCGCCATGGCCGATGCGATCCAGAAGGCGGCGCGCTCGCGTTACGGTCAGGAGACCAACATCC
>NZ_RZPF01000762.1:0-2947 GCF_004022735.1 Mesorhizobium sp. M7A.F.Ca.AU.001.01.1.1 | reverse complement strand
GTCCGGGAGAGGATGCACCAGGATCTCGGTTCTGAAGAAGCTTTCCGTGACGAAGATAGCCGCAACGACCAGGGCGACCGCAACGGGCATGCTGACCGCCCCGATGAAGCTAGCCGGCATGGCGACCATTGGCGAAATCGTGGCGACTGGGGCAGAGGACACAGAATGGCTCGACACCGTGGTCACCAAAAGATGCGCGGTGCCGGCATGCGACTTATGTTCGGCCTGTTGGACACGGATGGCGACAGGTCACTGTCCGAGGCCGAGGTTCAAAGCGCGGTCGGCAGGATGTTCAATAGCATCGACGAGAATGGTGACGGCAACATCGATCTAGACGAAATCCAGTCCCTCCTGCACGGCTCCAACGTGCATGGCACAAACAACGAAGACATGCCGTAGCTGCATCAAGACTGAGGAGCCGACTTCAGACGGAGCGGCAAGCGAGTCGCGGTCAGGCGAAGGCGCCGTTTGGAATGGCCCAAAATATTCTCTCAAGCTCCCGGAACATAGGTCGGCCATTGCGGTTCGACAGGCGGCGGGAACGGTCGATGAATAGCATGCCCGCTTGCCAAGCGCGGGTCCCGATCGACCTTGCCAACAGAGGAGCGGGCTATGCGTGCGTTGGTCTGGCACGGTAAGGAAGACATACGCTGCGATCAGGTCTCCGATCCAGAAATTGAGGATGAACGGGACGCGATTATCAAGGTGACGAGTTGTGCCATCTGCGGCTCCGACCTTCACCTTTACCACAACTACGTGCCAGCCATGCTGCCAGGCGACATTATGGGCCACGAGATGATGGGAGAGGTCGTGGAGGTCGGCAGGGGCGTCAACGGCGCTCTGAAGAAGGGAGACCGCATTGTCGTACCGTTCACCATAATCTGCGGTGAGTGCGACCAGTGCAAGAGACAGAACTTTTCGGTTTGCGAACGTACGAACCGCAAGAAGAACCTCGGCGACAAGGTGTTCGGGCACACCACCGCTGGTCTGTTTGGCTACACCCATTTGACGGGCGGCTATCCCGGGGGACAGGCGGAATACCTGCGGGTGCCGTTCGCCGACGCCACGCACGTAAAGGTGCCTGACAACCTTACCGACGAGCAGGTTCTCTTCCTCGGCGATATTTTTCCCACCGGATGGCAGGCCGCGGCACAGTGCGACATAGAGCCTACGGATACGGTTGCGGTGTGGGGCTGCGGCCCAGTCGGGCAGATGGCAATACGCAGCGCCCTGCTGCTCGGCGCCAAACAGGTGGTGGCGATCGATTGCCTGCCGGAACGGCTTTCCATGGGGGCGGCCGGCGGTGCCATCACCATTAATTTCGCCGAGGAAAGTGTCGTCGAACGGCTGCAGGAACTCACCGGCGCAAATGGCCCGGAGAAGTGCATCGATTGCGTCGGCATGGAAAGCCATGTCTCGCTGGCCCAGCCCGACACCGTCTACGATCGCGCAAAGCAGTTGATGCTGATGGAAAATGATCGACCGCATGTGTTGCGCGAGATGATCTATGTCTGCCGGCCGGCCGGCGTGATCTCGATCCCCGGCGTCTACAGCGGGCTGGTCGACAAGATTCCGATGGGACAGGCGATGAACAAGGGCCTCACCTTCCGCATGGGGCAGACCCATGTCACCCGTTGGACCGAGGATCTGCTGCGCCGCATCGTGGACGGCCAGATCGACCCTTCCTTCGTCATCACCCATACCGTCGGGCTCGAGCAGGGACCCGAGATGTACAAGGTGTTCCGCGACAAGCAGGACAGCTGCATCAAGGTTGTTTTGAAACCGTAGGGAATCGTCATGAACGTGGTCGCTAAACTCACCAACATCACCCGATCGCCTGGCGATCCCAAAGTGCTGCAGGCCGGGCCGAGTGTGGTCGGTGCCTTCGACGGCCTTGCTCGCAAGCTCGGCTGGTTCAGCATCGCGCTGGGTGTCGTCGAGCTGGTTGGTGCCGAGCGGATTGCCGGTGCGCTCGGCATGAGCGGCAAGCAAGATCTCATCCGAGCCTATGGGGCGCGGGAGATAAGCAGCGGCATACTCTCGCTTTCCGTGGACAAGCAGGCTGGGCTTTGGAGCCGGGTGGCTGGCGACGGCCTGGACATCGCGACGTTGCTGTCAGCTTATCGGCATGACAATCCAAAGCGCGACAACGTGGGCATTGCGCTTGCCGTGGTCGCCGGCATCGCTTTGCTCGACATCATCGGTGCGAAAGGCGTCACCGCGCGCCACTCTCGCAGGGGGACCAAGCCGCGCGACTACAGCGATCGCAGCGGCTTTCCCGCAGGCACTGCCGCAGCCCGCGACTTTGCCCGCTCTGAGCGCGGCCAGGAGTCCGGCGCCGCCTGACAGAGTGCCGACCTTCTGGGGTTCCAGCCCTAAAACCAGGTTACCGATTTTGAGCTCGACGAGATTGTAGCCGCGCAACTTGCTATCGGCCCGGCCCCATCCTGCACCATGCCGATTTCTACGCCGGATGCGACCTGCTCGCCACGCCCCAGGTGTGGGTGCGGCGCAGTGCCTGCGAATTCGCCGATGGCGCTGACGATTTCCCGGCCGTCAGCATCGGTGATGACGGTGGCGTAGCGGGTCATGAATCACACTCCTGAATCAGCGCGCGTTGCGGAGACAACCTATTGATGGGAAGCTGGCTGTTCGAGGAGGACAGCAATGAGCAACGTCACCACGCATTACGGCAGCGACGGCATCGTCGAGCGTATATTGGCCGCGATTTCCGATGCGAAGCCCGATAAAATCAATGCCGCGCAGCTCTATCCGTTCGACCAGCTTCACGGCCGCGAGCTCATCGCCACGCGAGACCATGGAGGTCGTCTTGCCCCCTCGCCCACCGACCGGATCCTTGATGTCGGCAGCGGCATTGGCGGCCCGGCGCGCTTCCTGGCCGCCACCTATGGCTGCCAGGTCGACGGTGTCGACCTCACACCAGTCT
>NZ_RZPF01000761.1:0-2950 GCF_004022735.1 Mesorhizobium sp. M7A.F.Ca.AU.001.01.1.1 | reverse complement strand
CTATGAGACCGCTTATAGGATGAATTCCGGCCTTAATATGAAAATGCCGGGCGCGCAGTGGGCAATGCAGGAGCTTGACGCCTCGGCGAAATGCAACTATGGAACGCCAACTTTTTCCATAAGGCCGCCTGACCAGAACCGCGCGCCACCCGGCGTGGGCTTGAGTGTTTGGCAGACCCCGAGAACTGAAGGTTAGAACAATGTCCCGCACCTGCGAACTCACTGCCAAGGCAGTCATGTCCGGCAACAATGTGAGCCACGCCAACAACAAGACCAAGCGTCGCTTCCTGCCGAACCTCGTCAATGTGACGCTGATTTCGGAAGCGCTGAACCAGAATGTGCGCCTGCGCATTTCGGCCAACGCACTGCGTTCGGTCGAACATCGCGGCGGTCTCGACGCCTTCCTGGCCAAGGCCGACGTCAAGGAATTGTCGCAGCGCGCCCGTCTGCTGAAGAAGCAGATCGCCAAGAAGACCGCCGAGCAGGCTGCCGCTTAAACAGTTCAAAGGCGGGGGACGACCGCCCTGGCCAACATCTTGTTGGCCTCTGGCCAACATCTTGTTGGCCTTGGGGCATCGGATCGAAGCCGCAAGGTTTTGGCAATCCGGTGCCCACATACGAAGGCGAGCATCGCCCGCATGGGCATGATGCTTGGCTGGTTCCATTACCCAGGATAAAAAAATGACTTCCTTCTCGCGGTATTTGCCCTTCGTGGCCGCCATGGCGCTTGTCGTCGTGGCATCGAACATTCTCGTGCAATTCCCGATGCAGGGCCAGATCGGGGGCCTCTCGCTGGCCGACCTTCTGACTTGGGGGGCCTTCACCTATCCCTTCTCGTTCCTGGTCACCGACCTCGCCAACCGCCGCTACGGACCCACTGTGGCGCGCCGGATCGTCCTTGTCGGCTTCATGACGGCGGTGATCTGCTCGATCCTTGTCCCGCCCTTCCTGTTCCGTCACGGCCTGATCGAATTCGAGACCGCCGCCGACCGGCTGGTGCGTATCGCGGCCGCGTCCGGAGCGGCGTTCCTTTCCGCGCAACTGCTCGATGTCACCGTGTTCAACCGGCTGCGCCGGCAGAGCTGGTGGCGGGCGCCGATCATCGGCACGCTGGTCGGGTCGGTGTTCGACACCGCCGTGTTCTTCACCGTCGCTTTCTCGGCTGCCTTTGCCTTCGCCGGACCAAACGACGGCTTTGCGTTGGAAAACGCACCCTTGATGGGCGTCTTCCATGTCGAGGCGATGCGCTGGATCTCCTGGGCGCTTGGTGATCTCTCGGTGAAACTGATCATCGCCGTCGTCGCACTCATACCCTACCGGTTGCTCGCTGCCCGCTGGAGCCAGCCCGCGGTTGCGGCTTAAACCATGATCCCGAAAAGTGGGACCCCGTTTTCGGAAAAGATCCTGGTCGGACAAAGATCATGATCCCGTGGATCCAGCTCGATTCAGCGAAGACCCCAGACGGCGGACAAGAACTTCGCCTCAAGCGGCGCGGCACCGAATTCTCGATCATGCTGGGCACCAACGAGCTCATGAACAGCCGCCTCAGCGGTTCCGAGGAAGCGCTGGCAAAACTGTCCTGCGGGCGGATTGCCGGCCATAGCCATCCAACAATCCTGATCGGTGGGCTTGGCATGGGTTTTACCTTGCGCGCCGCGCTTACAGAATTGGCCAATGATGCCGGAATCGTCATCGCTGAACTGGTGCCGGCCGTTGTCGCCTGGGCGCGCGGTCCGATGGCCGAAATCTTTGGCGGCTGTCTCGACGATCCGCGCGTCACCATTCAGGAGACCGATGTCGGGCAGCTGATACGCTGGCAGCCCGCGGCCTGGGACGCCATCCTGCTCGATGTCGACAACGGCCCGGAAGGCATCGTCCACAAATCCAACGACGCGCTCTACAGCCTGCAGGGCCTCGCAGCCGCACGCAGCGCCCTCAAGTCGGGCGGCGTGCTGGCGGTGTGGTCGCAAGGCCCCGACATCGGCTTCACGCGGCGGCTGAAGCAGGCAGGCTTCGGGGTCGAAGAGGTCAGTACGCGCGCCAACGGCAAGCGCGGCGCGCGCCATATCATCTGGATCGCCACCAAGACGTAAAGCCGGCGGGCTCAATCCTGGTGCAGGATGAATTCCAGATAGAGGTTGCGCTGCAGGATCGAGTGGTTGTCGTCGGAGATCAGCGACACCATCAGCGCGCCGTCGTCGCGGGTCCAGACGTCGAGCCCTTCCATATTGTCGATCTGGTAGCCCATGTCGGCCTCCAGCAGCACCGGCCCGTCGGCGACCGCGCCCTTCTCGACGCTTTCGCCATAGATGCGCCGCAGCCGCATCTTGACGCCCCTCGCCATCGAGAAACTGCGCTCCAGAAGCAGCAGATCGCCATCCGGCAGGAAGGCGCCGTCGGTGATGTCGAAATCGCCGTTGCGCTTGACAGTAAAGACGCCCTTGTGCGGCCCCTCGATGATGGCGGCATAGATGTTGCCGGCCTTGTCGAGGCTCTTTTCGGAGACCACGACCAGGCCGCCCTCATGCTGACCGTTGGCATTGGCGTGGGTGACGGTCTCGAAGCCGCGATTCTGGCGCAGCTCCTGGGCCGGAACGACGAAATCCAGCGGCTTGAACGGCGCCTTCATGTCGTTGGCGTCGATCTTGAACTGGGCGACGCGGTGGCTGCGCTCGAAGCCGACGGTGGCAATGCCGTCCTTGACCGCGAGGCCTTCCGCATCGACCTCCCATTTCCTGTCGATCGGCCGACCGGTCTCGTCGACCATCTGCTGCATGCGGAAATTCTGGATGCCGGAGGGCCGCTTTTCCGCGTCGCGGACCACCGTGCCGAAGAACCAGAAGCCGGTGTCGGCAACGCCGATGAAGTCACCGCCGGCCTTCAGGAAGCGGAAGGCCGGCGGTGACTTCATCGGCGTTGCCGACACCGGCTTCTGGTTCTTCGGCACGGT
>NZ_RZPF01000075.1:0-13249 GCF_004022735.1 Mesorhizobium sp. M7A.F.Ca.AU.001.01.1.1 | reverse complement strand
CCGCCCCCCTTTCCGGCCCTAATCAGTCCCCCCTTGACCAGACGGTTGTCCGGCTCACGCTGGAGGCAATCGAGGAGACGTTACACCGGTCTGCCGAACAGCATTGGCCGAACATTGCGGCACCGTGGCCGGATGACCAGCGCCGGGCGGTTGCGCAGTGTATAGCGACGAACTGGCGGGGGGCGCCCGGTGAGGCACACAGGTTCGCCGATTGGGTGGTGGCCACATGGTCCAACATCGAATTGACCTACGCTGGGCCGGAATACCCCGAAGCCGGCTTCATCCATCGGCACAACGTGTCGCTCTGTCGGACTTTCATGGCTCACCTCGGTAGATCGAACACTCAATGAAGCCAATGCACACTAGCCGCGATGCTCCCAGAAACTGCCGTCTTTGGAGCTACAAAAGCCGCAACGGCCCTTCGCATGAGTCTGCCACCGGGAGACTTTGCAACCGGGTGCAAAATGTCGCGGCCGAAAATTTCGGGCATCCGGCAGTCTTACCCCGCCACTCCCTTTGCCAACCTCGCCAGCGTTGACCGAGAGCATCCCGTTGCCGAAATGATGGTGCTCCAGCTTTGCCCGCTGGTGAGCATGCTTTGGATCGCTTTATTGCGGGCCTTGTCCTCAGGCCGGCCACGATATTTTCCCTCGCTCTTGGCTTTCGCGATACCCTGCGTCTGCCTACGCCGACGATCCTCGTAGTCTTTCCTAGCGACTGCCGCGATCACATCGAGCATCATGTTGTTGATTGCGTCTGCCATGCGGGACATGAACTCATCGGCATTCCCCGATGCCATGCCCCATGATGTCGGTAGGTCGAGGGCGACAACCTTGATGTGTCGATCTCTAATTTCGTCCTTTAGCTTATTCCAATCTGCACCGTTCAGCCTGCTGAGGCGATCCACCTGCTCGATCAGCAGGATGTCTCCTGGTTGGCAATCCGAGAGGAGTCGGAAGAGTTCCGGTCGTGCGAGGGAGGCCCCGCTTTCATTCTCCACATAGGTAGCGGCGATTTGCAGTCCACGTTCCTTGGCAAACGTGAGGAGGTCACCTTTGGCTCGGTTGGCATCCTGCTCTTTCGTTGAGGCTCGGAGATAGGCGCGGACGAACATATGAGGCCCCGGTTCGATATGAATGGTCTCATATTGTCTGGTACGATTAGGGTGGTCAAACGTTATTATCGAACCACCTAAAAACGCGGTCCGCTAAAGGCATACTCAAATGATTTTCGACGAGACAGAGTTGTGTGCCTAATCCTCGCCCCTCACGATCGTGAGCCGTTCCGACATGGCTGCTGATTAGCCATGCGGAGGCTGCACCATCACGGATCAAATCCGCTGATTGTGCGACCGAACTTCATCCTCGATTTCATCGACCAATGAGGCGATCTGCGTTTCCTCAACGATCTCCGGTGCGAATGGAGAGCCACGTAAGATCTCAAGCGCGTTTTTGTAGACAGGCATAAGCTGACGGTTCTCTGGCGCACCCACAATGAAATGCAGCTTCAACGGCTCTTGCGCGTCATCTGCGACAGCAGCAAGATGCCCACGCCAGCGACGGACCTTGTCCTTAATCCCATCAGCATCCGCCAAGTCTAACGACAACGGTTCATAGGCATGCCAACTGCCGTTCTTCCATGCGTGCTTGAACTCGATACTATCCGCTTTGCTGGATAAGACCTTCTTTTCCAGTTCCACGTTCAGATTCCGCTCGGCTAGCATGGTACGGACGGGCCGCCAGATATCCTCGTCAGTCTTCCTGGCCTTCACGGTCACATCGTAGCGGCCAACAAATCGCTCATAGAGACGCTCGAAGGTCTTCGATGGATCGTTGGTCACACCGGAGCTGACAGGTGACCATTGTAGGGAACTGTCGTCATTCGGTACGATTGACTTGGCGTAGGAGTCCAGTCCGCGATCTTGCCTGAACAGACCCTCCTTGGGCAGCATCTTGGAAGCGCCACGCATACCCCGCTCGACACTCCGCATAGCAGCCACGAAGGCCTCGCGATCGAGATCCGGGAACACGCTTTTGATACGGCCTATGGTCTTTCGCGTGCGCCACCTCAGGATGCCCTCACGTGAGACATGCAAGATCACGCCAACGTTCACGAACTCCCCGGTTACGATGTCGTGGACATAACGCAGGACAATGAAGTTGTAGGGATGGCGATCGCTCATTTCAGTATCCTCCGCACTTCATCCAAACACCCGTCGATGTTGTCTCGTGCATCTCGAATTAGCTTAAGCGCTGCGTGAACGGCGGCCTCCGAGCCAGCCCACTCGTCCGGAACTGCGGTCTGATAGCTCGCAATCACCTCATCTGACAAGTTAACCCAGCGATCCTTGATGAGATCATAATCAACATCCCGCCCCTTCAATCCCCCAACGAAAATATGGGCTCCTGGCACTCCGACCCAACTCAGGCCACCTAGTGTCCAGGGCGGCTTCCAGAACAGGAGTTGCTCAGTCATGAAAGCCAGCTCGTGATCGAATATCCGCAGATTGTCGCCCTTCACCAAGCAGTTGGGATTCCCGTCGCGTCGATCCGGATTCTGGATGATCGCATCGAAGATCAGAATACCAGTTGCGTCAGGCATCATTGTGTCAGTAATCAAATTGCCTTTCGCCCATGCTGCAAACTGGTTGGGAACACGCAGTGATCCGAATCCGACAGGTGAGCTCACGCCAAGCTTCTGGCGAACAGTCTCGTCTGAAACAGACTCTATGAACTCAGGGGGCAGCCGAACCCAATAGGGACGGGGAACAGGCAATCCGAGGTCCGCAGCCAAGCAGGCACCTATGCTCTCCCGAGACAAGCTCGACACCCCGGCATCGCATCCGCTGGATAGCTTGCAGAAAACCTCGACGGTCTCTCCTGCCGCATCCTCGCACATCAAAAGGATCGGAGCGGTGCGACCCTGAGAGGCCGGGCGCAGAAACTCTGTTGCCGTTACACTCTCCAGCAATTCACCCCCCCACAGGGACGGCGCTGTTGGCCATCCCTCTCCCTCAAAAAACTATGATCAGTCACACCAACTCCGCGGCCTGCGCGTACGCCGACACCAGCGTCGAGCTCGGCTTCACGGCATCATGCGGCACAAGCACATAGGACGACGGTTTCCGCCCATTCCCTAGCATGCTCGTTCGCATGGTGAACCCATTTCCGCGCCGCCTATTCCGCAGCGTCGGCCTGCTGCGTCAACGCGTGCCCTGCGCCTGCGTTCTGATTATTCTGCTCAGCAATCGTCGGGCCGGACCATATCGAAAGCGCCGTATCGAACAGCGCGCTTCCACGGTGTGAGACGGTCTCCTCATCCCATGCCTGGTACTGATGGAGTTCCCGGTTCAGCGCGAGCGCCGTGTGTGCTCTCACAGCAGGCATCTTGGTCGAGAACGATCCGTTCGAAGCCGACGTGTTCAGCTTCTGGGTCAGCAGTGTGAGGTTGCCGAGCTTGTTTATGATCTTGTCGCGGTCAACCTCGCGAGCAACCTGGTCAATATCCACCTCGCCGGCCGCAACGTGATCAAAACCCGGAACGGGCCAATTCTCGCGCCATTTTTGCGGCATGATGTGTTCGAGCGTCAAATCGCTCCGGATGGCGACGACTTCGCTGCGATCGTTCCTTTTCTGGTGTTCAAGCGCCTCGAACAGATACCGAAGGCGCGGCTGACGACTCCCTTTGTATTGGTCGCGACCAAGCCATTGCGCCTTCCATTCGCTGTCTGGCGGGAAACGGATCGCATCCGCCTGACTCGCGGACAGCAATTGATGAACACGCGCGACTGACACTTGGCCGCCCGCGCGAAGCTTTGCGATCATATCGACAAAGAACTTGTTGTAATTGGCGGTCGTGAGGCCGCAGATATCGCGCCTGACGATATAGGATTCGATCAGCCGGAGAGCATCGGGCAGCTCGCCTTCGTCCAGCGCGCTTTCGCCCGCTAGATAGAGCACGAGAGGCATGGCCGTTGACACGTCGAACGCCTTGGTAAAGCGCCCGAAGCGTCCCAAAGGATCATCGGTCGACTGATCCGATAGCCGTCGATGAACTGCCGCGCTTGCTGCGATCGATTCGAGCTCAGCTTTGATGGAGGTGAACGGCGTGAGGTCCAAAATCCATCTGCGATAGGATTCAAAGAGATCGTCGACCGAAACGGTCTCCGCTTTCTTCATTGTAAGGTGGTCGACAAGCAGCCAATCCAGGCGGGACTTCGTCTGACGACCGCGTGTATCCCCTTCCTTCCAGAACCAACCGTCGAGCGGGAGCCAGAAATCCTGGTACAGGCGGTCTACATTCAGAGAACCCTTGGTCTGTCCCAACCCTTTCGCTCGCTGAAAGATGAAGTTACGCATGAGATCACCGGCGGTCAGATCGACTCCCCGGCTGTTAAGCGTTTCGAAGATCGTCTGAGCGTCATCGCCACCTTCAAGTTCGATTGATACTGCTGCCAACCCGACGCGTAACGCCTCAAACAACTTCTCCATGCGAAAGGCATCATATTCACCATTCGGCCGGACGTGCTTTTCGATGCGATCCTTGAAGAACGCATGCGCCGCTACCGACGGGCGAACCACACCCTGCTCATCATCCAAACGGAAGGTTGCCGCATCCGACTTGTCCTCAGCGTCAACCACTCCGATGAAAGAAGCACGGTCGGTGAGTGACGGCCAAAGCTTGAACCGCTCGACTTCTGGCTGCTCCATTACACCATCGTTGAAGATGTACTTGGCTACCTCGTCCGCATATTCGGGTGAGTGGCAGGCTGCCACGTCCCTTAGGGCGGTCAGGAGCAACTGGAAGGTCGTAAGGCGCTGTTGGCCATCAATGACCTCAAACGCCTGCACCTGCTTGCCGAACGTTTTCACCTGCGAGATCACGATCGCTCCCATGAAGTGGGGCGCAGATAACACGCCTTCCGCCTCAAGCTTTGCCGCAGCCCGCTGAATATCCTCCCAAAGCAACTCCAGTTGGGGGGTCACTTTCCAGGCGTATTGCCGCTGATACAGCGGAATCAGGTAGCGTCTCTTACCGTCAAAAAGCTCTATGATCGATCTTGTAAATGGTCGCATTAGCCCTATTCGCCCCTAATCGAGTGTGCTTATAATTCGCTGAGCCAAACTACACTTATAGTTTTAAGCTATCCTCGCGCCTTCACCTGCGTGTCCCAATCAGCCGCTTTATCTACGAGAGAAGGATTGGATCAACAACATCGCTGGGCGATGGCTTGTCTGCCCGTTCGGTCGCCCTGTCGACGAGTTTTTCTAGTTCTCGGGCGAAATTGAACGGCCGCTGCTTTGTGAAAATCGGCGTGAGCGTCCAGAAGGGATTTTGAACCGCCGAAGGACGATCAAAATTCTTGTCCTTGCATAGAGAGAATTTTCCGGTGCCGTCCGTGTCGACCCTTCCATAACGGCGAAACCATTCGCTGATCGCCGATTTGTAAACTTCCTTTTCGACGGCATTCAGCAGAGAGTGAATGACCCGAACATCGTTGTGCCGCTTCACATGATCGAAAATTCCTAGCGCCACTTCATGGATGATCTTTTTCTCCGAAGATCCTCTTAGCTTGGTGCCATCGTTGCTCTGCAAGGTCGAAGAATATTTCTTTTCCAGTTTTAATAAGCTCTCTGGCGGCGTTCTGCTCTTGTCGCGTTTGAGGTCAGCCAGGAGTTTGAAGATCGGTCTTTCATGATTCATTCTGGTCACTGGACCGATGCCCCCTCGGGCCTTTTCAAAACCTTGGTCACGCCCTCAAACAAGCTCCCCTGCCTGCGAATAGGCCGAAACCAGCGAGGCCAGCGTCGCGCTTGGCTTCACCGCGTCATGTGGCACGAGCACATAAGTCCACGGCTTTCCGCCCGTATCCCTGGCGTGCTCATTTGCGTGATGCACCCATTTCCGGGCAGCCTTGGCCTTCGCCTGAACAATCGGGTCGGCCATCTCATTCTTCGCCTTGATCTCAATGATGAACTTGTCCTTGGTAGTCTCGACCACGAAATCCGGCTCGTATGACTGCCCGGACGCGTATTCGATCCTGAACTGACCGATTGCGGGTTTCATCCAGCGCAACACTCCGGCTTCGCTGGCAGCCTCCACGATGACCGCGAATTCCCGCTCTGTGTCGGAGTCGAATTTCTGGTACGGATAGCAGCACTTGGCGAAACCTTCGAAGACATATTTTGGTGTAAGGTTGAGCGGGCTGACTGGCGTTCGGAAATCCCGAACGAATGCCTCGCTGGGGACGTTGTAGGCCTGGGGCTTCATCACGACGAAACCCCTTGAGACGCTAGCTCGGTAATCGGTCGGGGTCTCCCAATAGTGCGTCATCATCTGCTGGAAAATGAACCTGGCGAGATCTTTGCCGTGCGTCAAAAGGACGTTCTCCACGTCCTCGGAGGTCGCAAGGTATGATTGAAGCCGCGCCACCATCTGCCCCGCCAGCTTGAACAGAAGCTCGCTCTGCGTGTCGTAATCGACCTCTGGCATGTCCATGAGATGGCGGACAACATAGCTCTCTAAGCGTTCTTCCTTCGAGCCTTCCACCGTGCGAGCAAGGAAGGCGCGCGTCTCGTCGCGGAGTCGTTGGACCATGATCTGATCGGAGAGCGGCTGCCTGGCGATTGTTTCGAGATTCGAAAGGTCGAAATCCTTGAATCCAAAATTTACCTGCGTCGTCGGCAGCACGACGATTTCGGGAATCGAAATCGTGTGCATGACGATCTGTTTCGTGACTTTAGCGACGGTCGCTGCGACATCGGTTTTTCGTTCGAAACTTTCGAACCATCGCTGTTCAGGTGCCATGACCGCCTTCACGATGCTGGTGATTTCAGCCTGTATCTCTGGCGTGTCGAGTTTTTCGATCCCGGTCTTGATCCGGCGTTCGAACTCGCGCTGGATCACATCCCAAGCGACTTTCGCTACCTCACGCTCTTCCTGGGTCTCGAAGACGTAAGACGTTTGTTCGGATTCCTCAAACGCTCCCGCTTTTCCGGTAAGCATCGTTTCAACATTCGAAGGAGCTTCGACCACATGCGCGCCGAGATTCGACACGTCGCCGCTGCCGCCGACAATGACGGTCTTCCTAATCGAGATGAGCGAGTCCGGATCGCGCGCTGCCTTGATTACGTCGTCGAACCTGTCATGCGCGATGACGGTCAAGCGATCGACGGCTTCCACGCCCGTGCGCTGGCCATAAGGCAACCGCAGGCCACGTCCAAGCGTCTGCTCCGTCAGAATGTCGGAAGCCGATGCGCGCAATGGGACGATCGTGTAGAGGTTGGTTACGTCCCAGCCTTCCTTCAGTTTGTTGACGTGAATGACGATATCGGTCGTCGCATCATGCTCCAGTGCGACAAGCTTCTCGGTCGCCTCTTCAGTCTCCTCCGCGCGCGTTCCGGAATGAACCTCGATCACGCGACCCTGGTAGCGCCCCCGAAAGAAACCATCCGATTCCAGGTATCGCCGGATTTCGCTGGCGTGCGTGGTGTCTTGCGCCACGACCAACATGAAGGGATGGACAAGCTTGCGCCCGGTCTGTTGTGCATAGATCGCTAGCTCTGCCTTAGTGTTTTCATGGCAGTGAATCCCGTCCTCAAGCTTCATCCGTTCAAGCTGTTCCGGCGTGATGCTGTCGACGCGAAACCCTTCGCGAGTGGCGACGGCCGGGTCTTTCACATAGCCCTCGGCCATCGCCTGTCCAAGCGGGTAATCGAGAACCACGTTCTTGAACGCAACCGATTTGGCTCCAACCGAACGTGGTGTCGCCGTCAATTCGAGGCCGATAACAGGTTTCAGTTCGGCAATGGCGTTCATGCCCGCCTTGGCGCGATAGCGGTGCGCTTCGTCCATCAAGAGGACAAGGTCCGGAAGGGCCGACAGGTACTCGAAATAGGACTCGCCGATATATTCATGGAGCTTACGGATGCGCCCCTGCTCCTTGTTCACCTTGTCGATGTTGAAGATGAACACGATAGCGGTCTGGCCCAGAAGGTCGCCACGCACGGCGTAGCCGCGTTCCCAGTTGTCCCCGGTCTCGACTATGGGCGGAAGCTGCGCGAATTCAGCGATGCCCCGGAATACGTATTTTGAGGAGTTCTGCCGACTGAAATCGTCGACGAGCTTGTCGTAAATAGTGGTGTTCGGTGCGAGGATAAAGAAGTGCTTCGACCGTCCTGAGAGATAGAGATAGGCAATGAAAGCGCCCATGAGGCGCGTCTTGCCGACCCCTGTCGCAAGCGCGAAACAGAGCGACGGGAAATCGCGCTCGAAATCCGTCACCGTGGCATAGGTCGCCTTGATTGCGTCAAGTGCGACGACGGGATCAGCGCCCTTGGAAAATTCGATGGTGTTGAGCACGTCCGCCAAGATGTCGAGCGCCTCAGCCTGGGGCGTGCGCAGTGAAAGGCGAGCCTTTATCTGCTGAAGCAGCCGTTGGGAGGTCATGCCTCATCCTCCGCATTGTCAAAAAGCGGCAAGGCTGCCGCTGCGGCTTTGCCGCGCTTCGACGCGTCCGGCTCCGCCACCTCATCGAAATCCACCTTCTCCGGCAGGTTCGCAATTTTTAGCGAATAGTCGTCTCGACCCCATTCGCACTTCGCGAGGATTGAATGAGGAATCTTCTTCACCGTCAGGTTCGGAAAACTGTCTTCCTTCGCGTTAAAGGCCTTGCAGCAAACCAGCAGGCTGCGCTTGGATCCGACTTCCTCCGATAGCTTTTTCAGCGCGTCATAGGTCAGCGACTGGGTCGTCACGAATACGAAATCGCTTTCGGTCGAGTACCCGTGCCGCCAGTATTCGGCCGGGTCTTGGCTGGGCGCATAGGTGAAGCCTAGATGCTTGCAGAGCGCCTCGGCTAGCATGGCAGCATTGTATTCCTTGGATATAACCCAATTGCCGAAACGGTCTTTTTCCAGAAGCGACGGCGCAAGGCGATAGAACCGAAACCCGCCTCCGCCTTCCCATCCGGTCGCTGCCGTTATGCCGCCAGGATCATCGCCATCTATGACTTTCCTCAGCCTCGGGACAATGTGGGTGACAGCATGGTTGCCCAACTCGACCATGATCCAACGACGGCCCATTTTGTGCGCGACTGCCCCCGTGGTCCCGGACCCTGCGAATGAATCGAGGACGAGATCACCGGGACTAGTGGCAATGTGAAGAATCCGCTGAAGCAAGCGCTCGGGTTTTGGAGTGGCGAAGACATCATCCGGATTGAATGCCTTTACCTCGGTTTTGGCCTCATGATTATGCCCGACATCTGAACTTAGCCACACTGTCAGCGGTGGGGTTCCCGTATTCGACAACTCCGAAAGAAAGGTCTTTCGTGATGGCTGTGAAGTGCCGCCTTGTCCAAACCAAATCTCGCTGTTCTCGTCCATCCGTCGCAACGACTCTTCAGAGAATCTTGGAAAGGTTCCTGAAGGGGGCCGCCAAACGAACCCATTCTTGAACTGAAAGCTGAATCCTTTTGCCTTCGCGCTGCCGCTCTTCGCGTGCAGTGGTGTAGCCTTCCATGGACCTTTCGGATGATTGTCCGGATTTGAATATCGTGCATTCATTTCATCAGAGCGGGGCAGGCGATTGGGGGACCAACGTTCTCGCTCTTTTGCGTACACCAAAATATGATCGTGGTTGTCGCTGAAATACTTAGCGTCGTTGGAAACGGTATACTTTTTCTGCCAGACTACATTCGCGATAAAATTACCTCTACCAAACACCTCGTCGCACATAACTTTCAGATAATGCGCTTCGTTGTCATCAACGCTCACCCAGAAGGAACCGGTTGGCTCCAATAGATTGTAGAGAAGCTTAATTCGATCGTTTAGTAAATTTAGCCAAAGAGAATGCTCAACACCATCCTGGTATTGCTCAAATGCAGATCCGGTATTATACGGAGGGTCAATAAAAATGCACTTCACCATACCTCCGATCTCGTCTTGGAGGGATTTAAGCGCTAATAGATTATCGGCCTGAATCAGAGAGTTCGCATAAAGATCCCCAGTCTTCTTCTCGCTTGCGATATGCGAGAAATCATCATCTGGAACCAGAATACGTGGTTCGATCGAAGGCGATGAGCCTTTTCCAACCCAAGTTAGTTCTAGTTTTTTTGATCCGTTCATCATTTTTCCGACGTTAAAACCATCCGTATTGCCGCGCGATGGTGCTACCAGTCGCCCCATATCTTTCAGATTGACGTTTCAACCTAGAAAATTCTTTGGACTCCAAATGAAGGAACCCGAGTACGAAGGTGCCTCCAATTTTTGTCCGTTCAAATACGGCGACATACGGTGACCTGCCCAAACTGCCATCTGGATTTTTCGGTCTGAGCCCGACTTTCACCTCAGGAACTTCATCGTTCAGTTGAAGTCGCCACATGTGATTCTGCTGATACCGCATTTTGAGTTTAGCGACAGTCCCTGCCGAGGTTTTGAAATTGAAATATGAATCCTCTCCGCCGTTTGAGGAAAGCCCAAAGAAAAGCGCTTGCTCCGCTTTAAACTCAAGCTCCTTTCCCATCAACGTGATATTGCCACCCTCAATCCAGCACGTTGTGGCGAGCGCTGGATCTACTTCGGTTTGGTCGGAATCTAAAGCTTTCTTTACAGGAGGCTCTTTCTCATTCTTGCCTGTGGTCAGTCGCGCGATAGCGTCTCGGAGCGGTCGAATCTTTAGATAGGTTTGCTCGTATTCGCTCAATTTCTCCGCTGTAAGCTCCTCGCCGATGCTCCACAACTGCGACCAAGCCGCATCAAAGGCTTCAGTAGAATTCTTGCCTCCAGTGCCAATTGCGTTGGCCTCGCAATTCTTACGGAGAGCAGCACGAGTCAGATTGGCCGAACCGACAACTAGGAGGTTGGTCTCTTCCTTCGATGTTGACTTGAAAAAATACAGCTTGGGATGGAACCTCGCATCTTTGCTTGAGAGGCCTGCAACGCGAATTTGCGCTCCAGGAAGAGATTGAATCAACCTGAGAGCTCCGGGTTGGGTGATATAGTCATCTAGCCCCACGAGCCAATGCGTTTCAGGCGCATCCATCATCGTTAATGCGCCAAGCAATTCACGAACTCCCGAGACAGTGGCGTAGGCTGCGGCTACCCAGAACCCTGTACACGGGCGATGTTCACTCCATGCTCTGACTGCATTGCCAAGCGTTTCTGCCGTTCCAGCACTTTGGACTAAGACATCCATAGGCTGCTGCCCCCCGATAGCACCTCCCACCTCACCGTCAGCAATGGTGTTACCTTGGGCGTAATCGCCAGCTTCGCGGCGACCTCGTCGAGTTTGCTGTCGACCTCCTTCCGGATTTCGCGGAGCGTCTGGAAGGTCGACATTTTGAGGTCATCCCGCTCGCCTTCAAGCTTCTTGATCCGGCGTTCTTCCGCTACCTTCTCGACTAGCGGAATCGCCTGATTGGCCCGAAGTGCCCGCCGGGCGTTGCGCGCCTCCAGGTCCAGTTCCCTGACACGTATGTCATTCGATTTTTCGAGATCCTCGGCATAGGCTTCAAGCTTGACGGTTTCCTCTTCGAGCCATTTCCGGTTTTCGTCCTCGGCGGATTTTTGCGCAGCGCCCAACGCTTCCCTGTCGATCCCGGCCATGCGGTTGGCCGGATATTCGGCATCAATCGCCGCGATGGATGCGGGTATCTGGAACAAGCGCTCGGCCGTTTCGGAGGCCAGCACCTGCCCGTCGTCCGTCACGGCCGCAATGACAATGCTATCACGCGATCCCATTGCGGTCTCCGCCTTCAAAAGTGAAACCTTCAGCCAGCCACTCTTGCCGCCGACGTGCTCAAGGTCGGAAAGCCGGGGCTGGCCGTCGGCTCGGTAGACCTTGTAGTCGAAGGCAAGTTTCGTTTCCGGTAGGTCGCGTGTGCGGGCAACCTCGACCAGGCGATCGGCCAGTGTTCCGTCTCCCAAACGAAAAAATTGCCAACCTTGCTCGTCCGCTTGGGGCCAAGCGGTCGACCACGTTTTCCCGTCATGATCGAACCGGGCAATTCCGTCGGTGTGGAATTTCGCTTCCGGAAGCTCGGCGCGCGCCAGCAACCATAGGCGGCGCTCGAAATCGGACATGGTGCGTTCGATTTCCGTTCCCCGCTGCCGGAGCATGTCCACGATCGACGCGTCGAACAGGTCGAACAGTTGCTGGCGGGTCTCGGCCATATCGGCTTTGATCTGCTCTTCAAGCTCGGATTCGAGCTTCTTGAACGCCTCGTCTACCTGCGCTTCTGTCCGGCAACTTTGGACTACGGCCAAGACCTTCCTTTCGAAATCGATGCCAGATTCGATAGAGCCGAGAACCTGATCGCTCGCCCCGAACAGGCCGTCGAACAGGTTGAACTTGAATTTTAGAAGATCGTGAATCCGTTTTTCCGCCTGGTTTTTCAGGTTCAGCATGTTCACGACTGTTACGTCGATCTTCTGGCCGTAACGATGACAACGGCCAATGCGCTGCTCTATGCGCTGGGGATTCCAAGGCAGGTCGAAGTTGATGATCAGGGAACAGAATTGCAGGTTGATGCCTTCCGCGCCGGATTCCGTCGCGATGAGAATCGACTTGTCGTCCGACTTGAAGGCGCTCACGATGGCCGACTTCATGTCCGCGCTTTTCGAACCGGAGACAGCGTCCGTGCCTTCCTTCTCCTTCTTCCAGGCCGCGTAAACCTTCTGGCTCTCCTTGTCGCTGTTGCTACCATTCATCAGCACGATCTGCCCGTCATACCCGCTCTGCGACAGGATTTCAGCAAGGTAGCGCTGTGTACGGACGGACTCGGTGAAGATGACAGCTTTTCGCTTGCCGCCACGCGCGACCACTTCGTCGAGCACGCCCGGAAGCTGGCTAAGAAGCTTGTCGCCTTTCGAGTTAGAGCCGATGGAACGAGCAAGGGCAAGGTAGCCGTCAAGCTCTGCTATCTCGGCGGCCAGTTTCTTCGGATCGATGGCATCGGACGATGCGTCGCCCTCGTCGTCTTTTTCGCCCTGACCATTCTCCGCAGCCAACATAGCGTCGTCCGCGATTTCCTCGCCGACCTCCGCCGTGTCGTCGATGTCTTCAACGACGCTCTCATCGGCCACTTGGTTCTTCCGAAGCCTGCCAATGACATTTTCCAGAAACATGGTGATGGCAGCGACGGACGAACCGAGCGTCTTGCGCGCGCCGATCAAAACGAGTTGGTTCGGCTTGGAGCCGAACGCGATGGATTCCGGATTCTGGAGGTAAGCGGAAACACCCTCGTACAGCC
>NZ_RZPF01000760.1:0-2951 GCF_004022735.1 Mesorhizobium sp. M7A.F.Ca.AU.001.01.1.1 | reverse complement strand
GCCGGCGTCCACTATGAGGACCAGTTGGCGTCGGAAAAGAAATGCGGCCATCTCGGCGGCAAGGTGCTGATCCCGACTGCGGCGCACATCCGCAACCTCAACGCCGCGCGCCTGGCGGCGGACGTGATGGGCACGCCGACCCTGGTCGTCGCGCGCACCGATGCGGAAGCCGCCAAGCTGCTCACCTCCGACATCGACGAGCGCGACCAGCCTTTCGTCGACCACGACGCCGGGCGCACGGTTGAGGGTTTCTATCATGTCAGGAACGGCATCGAGCCCTGCATTGCCCGCGCCATCGCCTATGCGCCGTACGCGGATCTGATCTGGTGCGAGACCTCGAAACCCGACCTGGCGCAGGCCAGGAAATTCGCCGAGGGCGTGCGCAAGCACCATCCCGACAAGCTGCTCGCCTACAATTGCTCGCCGTCGTTCAACTGGAAGAAGAACCTCGACGACGCGACGATTGCCAAGTTCCAGAAGGAGCTCGGCGCCATGGGCTACAAGTTCCAGTTCATCACGCTCGCCGGCTTCCACCAGCTCAACTACGGCATGTTCGAACTGGCGCGCGGCTACAAGGCGCGGCAGATGGCGGCCTATTCCGAGTTGCAGGAAGCGGAGTTCGCGGCCGAGGCCGATGGCTACACCGCGACCAAGCATCAGCGCGAGGTCGGCACCGGCTATTTCGACGCCGTGTCGATGGCGATCACCGGCGGCCAGTCGTCGACCACCGCCATGCATGAATCGACGGAGCACGCGCAGTTCAAACCGGCCGCCGAATAGCGAACAGAAAAACTCAGAGGAAACGCCCGACAGGGCTTGGGACACAAGGAGAAAACCAATGGCATCGATAAGCCGCGTCAAGGAACGCGCCGAGGAACAGTCGACAACGATGAGCGTCGACCAGCAGGCGACGATCCGCATGCTGGCCAACGACCTGCACCGCCTCAACCAGTCGGTTATGAAGGCGGTCGAGGCGGGCGTCTCGGTGGAACTCGTGCGCTCGGCACGACATCACGGCGGCGACGGCAACTGGGGCGATCTGCTGATCCCGGTGATCGTCACGCAGCAGAGCCACGGCTGACTGAAATTCATGCAACCGACCCTTCACCTGCGCAGCCCCTGCGCAGGTGAATTTTCTTTTTATGAAATGCACGTGTGGACAGTCGAGTACAGTAGCGTTGCTTGAAATTCACTGTCCCGGCGATGATTTCGGGCACTTTTATTTCAACTTGACATAGGCTGCGATCTCACGCCAATTGCGCTCCGGATTCAACTCTGCATTGAAATAGGGGCGAGCTTCTTGGCTGACTTGTGTGCCCGGTGAATCGCGAAGGCGAGACTCCAAGACATCCGAATCTGGTGACCCGCGGCTCAACCACCGAGGCGATCCGTGATCCGTCGCAGGTGCTTGTCGTCGGCAGGTCGCCAATCAATCGCGTGGTGATTTCAAAGATCGTCGAGCGATCCGGGCTCAAGCCGATTTCGGAATCTCCCGACACGGCGGCAAGGATCTTGCGGTCGCTCATTCCCGGCGCGGTTGTCCTTGACGGCGGCGCCGACAACAAGGACTGCGACAATCTGATGTCCAGCATCGACGCGTTGCGCCGCGCCTCGGGCAAATCGCTGCCACCGGTAATCCTGCTGTCAACCAAGAATGGCACCACGGAAAGCCTGGGCCTGTCTGGTGTCATCGACGTGGTGATCGCCAAGCCGATCACGCCCGAACGGTTGCAACCGGTGATCGATCGCCTGATCGGCCGCTGAGGCAATTGCGGGAAAGTGTATAGCGGTTTTTCCGTCCGGAATCGAAACCAGGTAAGGCCGGGCGACCACGGATCGCCCGGCGATCAGGGATCGATGATGCTTTCGATCAGTCCGGGCAGTTGTCCGAGATCGGATATCTGGCGGAACCTCGATTCGGTTACCGGCGCTTCGACATGCTCCAGCACCCAGGTCAGTTCATGCGGCACATGAACACCCCAGCCGCCGGCCTCGATGGCCGGCACCACATCCGACTTCAGCGAGTTGCCGACCATCATGCTTTTCGCCGGACCATCGCCGTGGCGGTTGAAGAGCCTGCTATAGGTGGCAGCATTCTTGTCGCTGACGATCTCGACCGCGTCGAACAGATCGCCAAGGCCTGAGCCAGCCAGCTTGCGCTCCTGGTCGAAGAGGTCGCCCTTGGTGATCAGCACGAGGCGGAATGCGCCGGCAAGCTTTTCGACCGTCTCGCGGGCGTGCGGCAAGGCCTCGATCGGATGGCTCAGCATCTCGCGGCCGGCATCGAGAATCTCCGCTATGACCGAGCCCGGCACGCGGCCTTGCGTGACCTCGATCGCCGTCTCGATCATCGACAGGGTAAATCCCTTGATGCCGAAGCCATAGACAGCGAGGTTGCGCCTTTCGG
This sequence comes from Mesorhizobium sp. M7A.F.Ca.AU.001.01.1.1, assembly GCF_004022735.1. Lineage (NCBI taxonomy): Bacteria > Pseudomonadati > Pseudomonadota > Alphaproteobacteria > Hyphomicrobiales > Phyllobacteriaceae > Mesorhizobium > Mesorhizobium sp. M7A.F.Ca.AU.001.01.1.1. The sequence continues at coordinate 544 of NZ_RZPF01000760.1, read as the reverse complement.
CCTCCAGCAATCGTGCCGAGATGTGCTCCGCTTCGCCATGGTCGACGAGCATGGCGGCAAAGCGCTTTTCCGTCAGCCGGAAGAACTGCTCGTTCTGCCACAACGTGTCGTCGGCGTCGAAGCCGATCGTCGTCAGTTTGTCATTGCGCCGCATTGAACGCCTCGATTGGAATTGGGACGGCCGAAACTAAGCCGATTGGCGTGATTTTCAACCGCACCGGGCAATGCCCGACGCGGCTCCCCTTCCCTTCCATAGGAGGGCACGGCTATACTCCACAATCCGCAACCCAATCTGGTGAATGATGCCGCCTGCAAAAAAGGAAGTCCGTCCGTCGAGCCGCGGAGGACGCGCCCGCACGCCTGCCTTCGTGAAAAACCAACGAGGCGTCAAGAACTGGAAGGAAGTCAGCGCCTGGCTGGAATGGCGCGGCATCGAGGACATCGAGTGCATCACGCCCGATCAGGCAGGCGTCGCGCGTGGCAAGATGATGCCATCGAAGACATTCACCTCCAACACCTCGCTGGCGCTGCCGTCGGCAGTCTT
>NZ_RZPF01000759.1:0-2952 GCF_004022735.1 Mesorhizobium sp. M7A.F.Ca.AU.001.01.1.1 | reverse complement strand
GTGCTCGCCGGGCTTTCGATCGAGCATCGCATCGTTCCCTTCCGCGGCGAATACTATCGCCTTCCCGCATCGAAGAACGACATTGTCCGCCATCTGATCTATCCCGTCCCGGATCCAGCCCTGCCCTTCCTTGGCGTGCACCTGACGCGGATGATCGACGGCAGCGTCACGGTCGGGCCGAATGCCGTTATCGGTTTTGCCCGCGAAGGCTATCCACGGCTTTCGTTCAATGTTTCGGACATGGCCGACTACGCGCTGTTTCCCGGCTTCTGGAAAACCGTGTTCGCCAACCGCGGATCTGCGGTAACGGAACTCCGCAACTCGCTCTGGAAGCCAGGCTATCTGAAGGAGTGCCGGAAATACTGTCCGAGCCTCAAGCTCGCCGACCTGCTCCCGCACGAAGCAGGCATCCGCGCGCAAGCCGTGCGCAAGGACGGTGCCCTCATCCATGATTTCCTGTTCGCACAAACGGACCGCATGCTGCACGTCTGCAACGCGCCTTCCCCCGCCGCCACCTCGGCGATCCCGATTGCAGAGATGATTCGAGATCGCCTCATACAGGGCTGCTGAAAATGAGGCGGTACGCACTGGAGCCCAACTGAACGCTGGAGTATCTGCCTTGGCCAAGAAGGGAATTAGGGCACCGGCCGCGGCCAACGCAGCTTTTGCGTCGGAACCAGATCGGCGCACCACCAGGCCAGCAATGCCGCTCCCGGCGAGAGGGTAGCAACTTGGCCTGCGGTTTCCGCAAGCAAAGGTTCCGTGTGGACGACGGCTTTTTTGGCTGCGCAAAGATCTCAGGCGAAACGACGGCTGACGTCATTGGCAGGGTTCGCTCCCGGCTGACCGCCATTTTGTCGACCGTCATAGCTGGACGGCCTCCCTATGGCACCAGAATGGTACACGTCCATAAGACGCACCGACACCCAAGCCAGCCTAGCTAACCAGAAGCCTTTAAGTCTTTGAAATTATGTCTCTATTTATGGTACCGTTGGCTGGGATCGAACCAGCGACCTCCGGATCCACAATCCGGCGCTCTAACCATCTGAGCTACAACGGCACGTTGCCTGAGCGGATCGAAACAGAAACTCATCCGCCGCTCTGTCGTTCGGCGATGCGTCCTTACGGGCTTATGGATTCTAATTCAAGGCTTTTGGAAAGCAAAGGTCACTTCCCCACATCGGCGCGGCATTCGCCCGGCAAGAAGGCGCAGGCAAGGACCAGGCGACGGACAAAGAAAAAGGCCGGCGGGAGGAGGTGCCGGCCTTTTCCTGTTACGAGCCAGCGGGAGGAGGTGCTGGCTGGTCACCCCGGGGAGCAGAGGGAGGAGGTTCCACTCACCGGGTATTCCTTGATGGCTGCCATCATACACCTGATCGTTTTTAAGAAAATGCGACCTTTTGTTGCATCTTCAGATCATGCGCAAATGTTAGGCAACCTTGATTTCCTTCATCGCCTTCTCGAAGGCGGTCTTGATCGGCTTGGAGACGTCCTCGGCGGCCTTGGAGGCAACGGCCTGGAAGTCCTTGGCCTGCTCGACGGTCGATTCGACGCGCTTGCGCAGGAAGGCGGTCTGCAGCTCGACGACTTCCGACAGCGACTTGGCGCCGATCAGGGCTTCGAGGTGGGAAAAACCGGCCTCGGCATTGGCACGCAAAGCGGAGATGGTCTTGAGCGACAGGTCGTTGGAAACGGTCTTGGCGGTCTCGTAGGTCGACTCCAGAGCCTTCTGGGTCTCCTCGGCGCCGGTCTTCAGCTTGGCATAAGCCTCTTTCGACTGCTCAACGCCCTTTTCGGCGAAAGCGCGAATCTGGTCAGTGGCCTTGGAAGCGTCGAAGCTCGGGAATTCAACGTTTTCGATCGTCTCGGCGGTCTTGGTCCTGGACATTTTCCATCCTTTTCAGCGGCAGCGGCTTTGACAGAAAGCCGTCTCGTTCATGTATGATGGCAATATAAAGGCAAATTTTGTGCATTGCAATATCTTTGTTGCAGTGCACCATAAATTTCTTTTGGGCCGTTAACCAAGAGCCCAGATTCCAGCCTTTGCACGTTCTGGCTTGTGGACCTTCGCGCCTCCGGCTTTTATTAACAAAGCGTTAACTGCAAAATCGCCGCTCCGTGAGGTCCGCCAAGCGCATGCCGTCCGAATATTCCTTCCTTGATGTCGCCGTGCTCGACGCGGTCCGCCAGCGCTTTGCCGCAGGCGACGCGATCGCGATCCTGTCGGCGGATCTGGAGCAGGTGATCTGGGCCAATGGGCCAGGAGCCGCGATGTTCGGTTATCCCGACATCGAGGCGATCATAGGCGCCTCGGCGCAGTTGCCCGTGATCGCCAGGCGCCAGATCATGGCGACCAGCGGATTTCCCGAGATTGGCAGCGACCGCGCCATCATGGTGCGGCTGGCGACCGGCATGACCAGCCGCGCCGTCGGCTTCCTGGCCAGTGCGGTGACCATGCCGGACGCCGAGAAGGCGATCATGCTGGCAGTGCCGGCGGCTCAGACAGGGTCACGCAGTGCCGGCGAAATCGCCGCGCGCGCCATTAGCGGCTTCACCGAGGATGGTCATTTCATCGCCTTTGTCGATGCCAGGGGCAACGTTGAGGCGGCCTCGGAAGGATTTTCGGCACTGGGCATCCTGCCGGAGACGCTGGCAGCACTGGTTGCCGACGTCGCAGCCGAGAGCGACCGCATCGTCAAGCGCCTTGTCCCGGGCGGCACGGCCTCCTACCCGGCGGGGCTGGCAAGATTGACCGAGGAGCGGCATCTGCTGGTGGTGATCGACGAGGACCAGCTCGACGACACAGCCCCTGCGGGCGAACACCTCACGCAAACCATTGCCGAGGCGGCACCAGCTGGCGATGCGGCTTCGCAGCCGGAACAGGGTGGCGAGACGCCGACCGAGGAACCAGGCGCCGCACTGCCGACCGAGGACGTCGCCGCATCGCCAGCT
>NZ_RZPF01000758.1:0-2961 GCF_004022735.1 Mesorhizobium sp. M7A.F.Ca.AU.001.01.1.1 | reverse complement strand
GACTTCAACCCAGAGCGCCAGGCCGACGATAAGGAAGCCTATGATCAGGATGACGAACACCGCCGGCCCGTCGCCGGCATCGGCGTAGGAATAATCGAGGCCGCAATTGACGCAGCGCTTGCCGACAGTGAGGAAGCCGGAGAACAACCGCCCCTCGCCGCAGCGCGGGCAGCGGCCATGCAGGCCGGCCGAGATCGGATCGATCGGCGGCCAGATCGCCCTGTCTTCACTCATGGGAGCGTCGTCGCTCATTGCTTACCGCTCGATTTCGATCGGTGTGCCATCGGCCACCAGCGCCCAGATTTCGTCCATGTCGGAGTCCGTAACCGCAATGCAGCCGTCGGTCCAGTCGACCAATTGAAGCAGCCAGCCCCACCAGCCATAACCATTCGGTTGGCCGTGGATCATGATCATGCCGCCCGCGCCGACATTGCGCGCCTTGGCGGCGGCCTCATCGTCGGCATTGGGGTACGAAATATGGATCGATTTGTGCGCGATGCTGTTCGGGTTGCGCCAGTCGAGGACATAGTTCCCCTCGGGCGTGCGCTGATCGCCCTCCTGGTGCTTGTGCCCGACGGGATCGCCGCCGAGCGCGATGCCGTAGTTTCGCAGGACCTTGCCGTCGCCGATCAGTTCCAGCCGGCGTTCGGCCTTGTGAACACGCACCAGGTCCACCTTCTCGCCGGCAAAGGCCGGGAGTGCCCCGATCATCAATGCGCAAATAGCCCGGAAGATTGTCAGTCGCATTGGCTATCGATCAGCGATCATTGCGCCAAAAAGAAGAAGGCGGCCACGTTGCCGCGGCCGCCTCCAGAAATGAAAATCCCTCAGGCCTGGATCAGTGGCCCTCGATCACCGCGCCGACCGATCCCCAGACGTAGATCGAGGCGAACAGGAACAGCCAGACCACGTCGACGAAGTGCCAGTACCAGGCGGCCGCCTCGAAGCCGAAATGCTGCTTGGGGGTGAAATCACCCTTCATCGCCCGGATCAGGCAGACCAACAGGAAGATGGTGCCGATGATGACGTGGAACCCGTGGAAGCCGGTCGCCATGAAGAAGGTGGCGCCATAGATGGAATCCTTGAAAGCGAACGGAGCGTGCATGTACTCGTAGGCCTGCACCATGGTGAACAGCATGCCGAGGCCAACGGTCAGCACCAGGCCGTTGATCAGCCCCTTGCGGTCGCCGTGAAGAAGCGAATGGTGCGCCCAGGTCACCGTGGTGCCCGACAGCAGCAGGATGACGGTGTTGTAGAGCGGCAAATGGAAGGGATCGAGAACCTCCATGCCCTTCGGCGGCCAGACGCCACCAGTAAATGTGGCGCGCGCGTAGTTCTGTGCCTCACCGGCAAAAAGGCTGGCATCGAAATAGGCCCAGAACCAGGCAACGAAGAACATCACCTCCGAGGCGATGAACATGATCATGCCATAGCGCAGGTGCAGCGACACGACCCGCGTATGATGACCCTCATGCGCTTCCTTGATCGTGTCCGACCACCAGGCGAACATGGTGTAGAGGACGATCACGAGGCCGATGAAGAACAGCCACGGATTGGCGATGTTGAAGCCGAAGATCGGGAACGACCCGCCCTTCAGATATTCCATCAGGGCGACACCGCCAAAGGCCATGACCAGCGCCCCTACCGAGCCTAGGAAAGGCCATGGGCTCGGGTCGACGAGATGATAGTCATGCTGTGGTTTTGCGTGCGCGTCTGCCATATCAACCCCCGAGATTTGCTTCGGTATTCGAAATTGTCTTGCTGTTGCCATCGGTCGGCGCCGAGGAGGCGACCGGCTTGGTCTTCTCGACCGGGAACATCGTGTAGGACAGCGTGATCGTCTTCACGTCCTTGAGCTCCGGCACATTGACGATGTCGGGGTCCACGTAGAACAGGACCGGCATGTCCAGCGTCTCGCCGGGCTTCAGCGTCGTGTCGGTGAAGCAGAAGCACTCGACCTTGTTGAAATAGGGGCCCGCCAGTTCAGGCTGCACGTTGAAGGTGGCGCGGCCGGTCACCGAACGATCGAACTTGTTGGTCGCCTGGTAGTGCGCCTGCACGGTCTCGCCGATCTTCATCGTCATCGAGCGCTGGACCGGCTGAAACTCCCATGGCACGCCGGCGACGTTGGCATCGAAGCGGACGGTGATCTCGCGGTCGAGCACGCGGCCGGCATACTGCTTCTCGGCACGTTGCGTCGTGCCGCCATAGCCGGTCGCCTGGCAAAACATCTTGTAGAGCGGCACCGCGGCATAGGCCATGCCGATCATGCCGGTGAAGAAGGCGAGGCAGACAGCCGCGACGATGACGTTGCTGTTCTTGCCCGCCGCTTTCCTGGACTTCTCGACGCTCATCACATCGTGCCCAGATTGTGGCCGAACTTCACGATCGTCGCGATGTAGAAAATGACCACCAGCAGCGCCAGCGCCACGCCGATGGCGATAGAACGGCTGCGCTGCGCCTTCTTCTGACGCTCGGTCAACGTGACGGTCTCGAGCTTTTCCTCGATCATGGTCATGCTCCACCCATGGCAAGCGCGCGTTCGACAACGCTGTCGGCCAGATAGGCAGCGAAGATGGCGAAGAGATAAAGCAGCGAATAGGCGAACAGGGCCTTGGCCGGTTTCATGACGCGGTCATCGTCGGCCATGCCAAGCACTTTCCACGCGTACCAGGCAAAACCGACCCCGAGCAGCAGGGCGGCCACGCCATAGAAGGGCGTGGTGTAGCCGAGCAGCCACGGCAGCACGCCTACCGGGGCCAGCACCAGCGCATAGGCGAAGATCTGGCGGCGCGTCGAAGCGTGGCCGGCGACGTTGGGCATCATCGGAATACCGGCCTTGGCGTAGTCCTCGGATTTGAAAAGCGCCAGCGCCCAGAAATGCGGCGGCGTCCAAAGGAAGATGATCAGGAACAAGACAACGCTTTCGAGGCTGACCGTCCCGGTCACCGCGGCCCAGCC
>NZ_RZPF01000757.1:0-2964 GCF_004022735.1 Mesorhizobium sp. M7A.F.Ca.AU.001.01.1.1 | reverse complement strand
AGCCGGCGGCCGGCGCAACCGGCTGGAACAGCTTTGTGCCGTTCCAGTCGTCAGGCATTTTCGGCTTGGGCGGCACGGCCAGCGCGAGTTTGCTCAGCGGCTCGCGCGGCTCGATCCGTTCAAGCCCGTCGGCGGGCAGTTCCGGCGGCGCGACGATTTCGGGATCGATCGCCCTCGAATGCGTCGCCGGCTGCGGAGCTGCGATGGCCGATGTGGCCGGCTCCTCGGGCAGCGTCCCGGCAGCCTGCTGCGCCATCGCATCGGCGCCCGGATCAAGCTGGTCCACGGTGATGACGCTTTCACTACCTTTCAGAGTGTGACCGCCAGTGACGACAATGGCTGCCATCACAGGGACCATCAGAACCGCCAGCGCATGATGGAGAAGCCGCACCAGCTTGACCTATTGGCTTGCCCAGACAATCCGCGCCACCCATTCGACATCGCGCATGGGAATATCGCGGTCGGGATGATCGGGATTGAGCGAGACCAGCGCAATCGACCTGACGGTCTGGCGCTCGAGCACCTTGGCCATCACTTCGCCTGATGTGGTCTTGACGACGACGCGATCGCCCTTGCGGGTAACGGCGCCCGGTTCGACGATGAGGACGTCGCCATTGCGGTAGAGCGGCAGCATGGAATCGCCCTGCACCTGCAAAGCATAGGAACTCTCGGTCGATTGCGTCGGCAGTTCGATCAGATCCCAGCCCTGCCCGGCTGGAAAGCCGGCATCGTCGAAGAAGCCGCCGGCGCCGGCCTGGGCAAAGCCGAGCAGCGGCACGGAGCTTCGGCGGGCGACCGAAGCCGCATGGCTGGCCCCGGCCCGACCTTCAATCAAACCGGTGAATTCGTCGAGGGAAGCGCCCGTTGCCTCCATAATCTTTGCCAGTGATTCGGTCGAGGGCCAGCGCGGCCGGCCATCCGACGACAGGCGCTTCGACTTGTTGAAGGCGGTGGAATCGAGCCCCGCACGCTTGGCCAGCCCCGAGGCCGAAAGCGAATAGCGCTCGGCAAGAGCATCAATGGCAGCCCAGACACGGTCATGCGAGAGCATGTGTCGCTCTCCTTTGAACAGGAAAAAATACCTTCCCTGTTCTAACCCCGGACCGCCATCTTGTCCACAGTGCAAGGCTTACTCACGCCGCTTTCCTGGTCTCGCCTTTCGCATAGGGATCGAAGCGCTGATAGAAGCTCTCACCCTTCTCGGCCATGTCGAGCAGCAGCTTGGGCGCCTTGAACTCGGCGCCGTATTTCTTCTGCAGGTTTCTGGCGATCTTGACGAACGCCTTGGCGCCGATGCCGTCGATGTAGGACAGCGCACCGCCGGTATAGGGAGCGAAGCCGAAGGCGAGGATCGAGCCGACATCGGCCTCGCGCGGGTCGGTGACGATGCCTTCTTCCATCACCCGGGCCGCTTCCAGCGCGATGGTGACCAGCAGCCGCTGCTGCAGTTCCTCATAATCGACCTTCTCGGGCGCAAGCTGCGGATAGAGATCCCTGATGCCCGGCCACAGCTTCTTCTTGGCGGGCTTTGCCGGATAATCGTAAAACCCCTTGCCGTTCTTGCGGCCGAAGCGGCCGTGATCGTCGACCATGGTGTTGATCAGCGCCATCTGCTTGGGATCGACCGCCTTGTCGCCCAAATCCCTGATGGTCTGCTTCATGATCTTCTGGGCAAGGTCGATGGCCGTTTCGTCGGTCAGTGCCAGGGGGCCGACCGGCATGCCGGCTGCCTTCGCCGCGTTCTCGATCATCGGCGCGGGCACACCTTCGATCAGCATCTTGTAGGCTTCCGACATGTAGCGCAGCACGCAGCGGTTGACGTAGAAGCCGCGCGTGTCGTTGACGACGATCGGCGTCTTCTTGATGGCGCGAACGAAGTCGATCGCGGTGGCCAGCGCCTTGTCGCCGGTCTTCTTGCCCAAAATGATCTCGACCAGCATCATCTTGTCGACCGGCGAGAAGAAATGGATGCCGATGAAATTCTTCGGCCGCGCCGAATTCTTGGCCAGCGACGAGATCGGGATGGTGGAGGTGTTCGACGCGAAGATCGCCGATGGCTTCAACACGGCTTCCGCCTGTTCGGTGGCGCTCTTCTTGACGCCCGAATCCTCGAACACCGCCTCGACCACCAGATCGCAGCCGGCAAGGTCGGCGTAGTCCGCCGTCGGCGTGATCAGCGACAGCAGTTTGTCCTTGTCCTCCGGCTTGGCGCGGCCCTTCTTGACCTGATCCGAGACCAGGCTGTCGGAATGCGCCTTGCCCTTGGCGGCCGACTCCAGATCACGGTCGAGCAGCACCACCGGGATGCCGGCCTTGGCGGTGACATAGGCGATGCCGGCGCCCATGAAGCCGGCGCCGAGAATGCCGATCTTCTTGAACTTGGTTTCGGGCACGCCGGCCGGGCGGCGGGCGCCCTTGTTCAGTTCCTGCAGCGACACAAACAGCGAGCGGATCATCGCCGCCGCTTCCCTGGTCTGCATGATCTCGGTGAAATAGCGCTGCTCGATGCGCAAGGCGGTGTCGAATGGCACCAGCAGGCCTTCATAGACGCATTTGAGGATCGCGGCGGCGGCCGGATAGTTGCCATAGGTCTCGCGGCGCAGGATGGCGATGGCCGGCGGCCACAGATTGAAACCGGCCGGCGAATAGATCTGGCCGCCGGGCAGCTTGAAACCTTTCTCGTCCCATGGCGCCACCGGCTTCAGGCCATTCCTGATCATCGCCTTGGCGGTCTCGACCAACCTTGTCGGCTCGGCGATCTCATGGATCAGGCCCATCGACTTGGCCTTCTGCGGCGACAGCGTCTGGCCGGAGGTCAGCATCTGCAACGCCTGCTGCTGATCGGTCAGCCGCGGCACGCGCTGGGTGCCGCCGGCGCCCGGGAAGATGCCGATCTTCACCTCGGGAAGCGCCATCTTCACCTTGTCGCTATCGGCGGCGACACGGCCGTGGCAGGCGAGCGAC
>NZ_RZPF01000756.1:0-2993 GCF_004022735.1 Mesorhizobium sp. M7A.F.Ca.AU.001.01.1.1 | reverse complement strand
TGACGGTGCCGACGACAGCGGCGGTGACGCGGGCGCTGCCCAGTAGAATGAAGAAAGGCGTTGCCCGACAGGCGACGCCCTGACATTTGCAAGAGCGCCGCGCGTCCGATTTCGACGCGCCTGCGGCGCAGTCATTTTCAAGCCGCACTTGCTCTGTCCGGAAAGCCGGTTCGGGGCAATGTGCCAGGGACGTGTGGGCGATATGAATTTGCAGAGCATGACCGGTTTTGCACGTGCCGTCGCCGAGCACGAAGGCACTTCGATCGCCTGGGAGGTCAAGTCCGTCAACGGCAAGAGCGTCGAAGTACGGCTGCGGCTGCCGCAAGGCTTCGAGCGGTTGGAACCGGCTGTCCGGCAGATACTTCAGAAACGTTTTGCACGCGGCAATTTTCAGGCGACGCTGACCATCGGCCGTGCCGTCGGCGCGCAGGCGCAGCCGGTCGTCAACGAAGCCTTCCTGAAGGACCTGGCCGGGCTCGCCAAGCGGCTGCAGGAGCAGTTCGGCGTTGCTGCGGCGACCTCGGATGGACTGCTGTCGCTGCGCGGCGTGCTCGACATTCCCGAAACTGTCGAAACCGAGGAGGCGAGGGCCGCGCTCGATGCCGCGATCATGGCCGCGCTCGAAGTGGCCTTGAACGGGCTTGAACAGGCACGGCAGGGCGAAGGGGCCGCGCTGGCTTTGCTGCTGTCGGGTCATATCGACACAATCGAGGCGCTGACGCTGCGGGCAGAAGTGGATCCATCCCGCGAGACCGCGGTGATCCGGGAACGCATCGCCGAGCAGGTCAGGCTGCTGATGGACGCTTCCGCCAATTTGGATGCCACCCGACTGCACATGGAGGCCGCGTTCCTGGCCACCAAGGCCGATATTCGCGAAGAGATCGACCGGCTGAAAACGCATGTCGCATCCGGCCGGGCACTGCTGGTGGGCGGCGGCGCGGTCGGTCGCAAGCTCGATTTTCTGGCACAGGAATTTAACCGCGAATCGAATACGCTGTGTTCCAAGTCGAATGCCGCCGCCATCACCGCGATCGGGCTGGACCTGAAGGCGGTGGTCGACCAGTTTCGTGAACAGATCCAGAATCTGGAGTAGCCGATGGTTGCCAAGGATTTGGGGTCCCGCATTCGCCGCCGGGGCCTGATGCTCGTCCTGTCGTCGCCGTCCGGCGCCGGCAAGTCGACGATCGCGCGCAATCTTCTGGAAAGCGATTCCAGCCTCGAACTGTCGGTCTCGGTCACCACCAGGCCGCGCCGCGGCAGCGAGATCGAAGGCGTCCACTATCATTTCCGGACGATGCGCGAATTCGAGCGGCTTCGTGATTCAGACGCGCTGCTGGAGTGGGCCGAGGTGCATGGCAATTGCTATGCGACACCGCGCGAGCCTGCCGAACTGGCGCTGTCTGAAGGGCGCGACATGCTGTTCGACATCGACTGGCAGGGCGCCCAGCAGCTCAAGGAGAAGATGCGCGCCGACATCGTCTCGATCTTCATCCTGCCGCCATCGATGAAGGAGTTGAAGGCACGGCTGAAGCGCCGCGCCGAAGACCAGGAAGCGGTGATCGAAACGCGGTTGAAAAACGCCCGCAACGAGATCGAGCACTGGAAGGAATATGATTTCGTCATCGTCAATGACGACCTCGACCGCGCCTTCGCCGAAGTGCGCGGCATCGTCGTCGCCGAGCGGCTGAGACGCGACCGCCGGCCAGGCCTGTTCGATTTCGTCTCGGGACTGTTGGACGAGAAGACGGGTTGAGGCTGTGAAGCGCCAATCTCCCCCACGAGGGGGCAGATCGGCAGCTTCTTACACCGCGTTTGTCAACCTTACAAACTCCTCGACGCTGAGCGTCTCGGCGCGGCGTGTCGGATCGATGCCGGCGCGGTCGAGCAGGGCCTCGCCGCCGAGGCTCTTAACGCTTTGCCGCAGCATCTTGCGACGTTGGCCGAAGGCGGCTTCTGTGACGCGGCCGAGTTTCTTCACCTCGGTGGGCAGGGGCATCGGGCGCGGCACAAGATGCACCACCGAGGAGGTGACCTTTGGCGGCGGCGTGAATGCCTGTGGCGGTACGTCGAAGGCGATCCTCGCCTCCGTCCGCCAGCCGGCAAGAACCCCCAGCCGGCCATAGCTGTCGCTGCCGGCGGGAGCGACGATGCGCTCGGCCACCTCGCGCTGGAACATCAGAGTCATCGAGGTGTAGAAAGGCGGCCAGTCGCTGACCGTCAGCCAGCGCACCAGCAGCTCCGTGCCGATGTTGTAGGGCAGGTTGGCCACGATCTTGACCGGGCCGCCATTGCCGGTCGCTCGACCGGCAAGGCCCGTGAAATCCGTCTTCAGCGCATCGCCCGAAACAACCTCCAGCCGGCCGGGATAGTGGCCGGACACTTCGGCAAGAGCAGCCAGGCAACGTTCGTCGCGCTCTATGGCGATCACCTGGCGCGCTCCGTTGGCAAGCAAGGCGCGGGTCAGCCCGCCGGGACCGGGGCCGACCTCGATGACGGTTGCATCGGACAAGTCGCCGGCGGTGCGGGCGATCTTGCCGGTGAGGTTGAGGTCGAGCAGGAAATTCTGGCCGAGCGCCTTCTTCGCCTGCAGCCCATGACGCTCGATCACCTCGCGCAGCGGCGGCAGCCCGTCGATGGTCATGCCCGAGATCTCATGCGGCAACCGCCTTGGTGTTCGTGTCGGCCAGCCGCCGGGCAAGCTTCAGCGCCGCTATCAGGCTGTCGGGCCGCGCCACACCCTTGCCGGCGATGTCGAAGGCCGTGCCGTGGTCGGGCGAGGTGCGGATAAAGGGCAGGCCGAGCGTGACATTGACCGCCTCGTCGAAAGCCAGCGCCTTGGCCGGGATAAGCGCCTGGTCGTGATACATGCAAAGGGCCGCGTCGTAACCAGCCCGCGCCCGGACATGGAACAACGTGTCGGCCGGCAAAGGGCCGAAAGCGTCGATGCCTTCGGCGCGCAGGATGTCGACCGCCGGGCGCACGATCCGCTCGTC
>NZ_RZPF01000755.1:0-3002 GCF_004022735.1 Mesorhizobium sp. M7A.F.Ca.AU.001.01.1.1 | reverse complement strand
ATACGGTGAGGGTCGATGCCTGCGAGACGGCAAAGCCGGCCGCGAGCATGGTGCCGAGGCACGTCGCCGGCGTCATGCGCACGCCGGAGAACCGCCGGGTGATGACGGTGGCGACTGAAAACATGACCGCGATCAACAGCGCCAGCCCATCGCCTATGGGCGAGACGGCGCCATCGAGCGATTCCGACACCATGATGGCGACGCCGGTGATGACGGCGGCGATTGCCACCCAGGTCGCGACACCAACCCTTTCGCGAAACAATGCCCAAGCAAACAGCGCCGCCAGCAACGGCACGCCTGCCTGCATCAAAAGGATGTTAGCGACGGTGGTGTAGGCGAGCGCCACGACGAAGGCGGTCGATGCCGTGGCAAAGCAGATCCCGACGGCAAGGCCGGGCAACCCCATGTCACGGAACAGCTTCAGCATGCCACGCCAGCCGTCACGCCAAACCATGAAGCAGACCAGGAAGGCGGCTGCCCACACGGATCGCCAGAAAATGACCGTCCAGCTGTCACCGACAGTGATGAAGCGGGCGATGGCGCCGCCGAAACTCCACATCAGCGCCGACAGGAAGACCAAAAGCATGCCGACGCGCTCCTCGCGCGGCGAGACGGCTGGCGATGCGACGATCGGCGATGCGGTATCGATCATGGCTGCCACTGTCGGGCTCTTGTGGACGGGACGATGCGCAAGGGACGACAAAAAGATGCTCTGTTGGCGTAACGCAAAGGCGCAGGCCGGAACTGAGCCAGCGGCCGCCGACAATTGTGGCACCTTCCTCCATTTCAGAAGAACACGGCGTCACTGAAAATCGAAAGCACTCAGGCCCGTCACCATCTCGTCGAGGCCGAGCGGGCGCGTCACCGGCGGTTCTGCCCGCGCCAGGCAGCCGACGCGTTCGCAAAGCCGGCAAGCAGGCCCGACCGGCGTCGCCGCGACGGTGCCGGCCTTTGCGGTGATTGCCGCACCGGGCAATGCCGCGCCATAGACGATATCGTCACGAAAGCCGATGTCGCAACCGAGCAGCAGCGCGGTGCGGCGCGGGCGTTCCGAGAATGCGCCTTGCGGCCCTTCCAGCGTGCGGGCGATGCACAGGAACTCGGCGCCGTCGGGCATTTCCACTGCCTCGACGAAGACCTGGCCGGGCTGGGTGAAGGCGACATGCACGGGCAGCTTGGGACAGCCGCCGCCAAAGCGGCTTTGAGGAAAGCCCTGGCTGCCGGCCTTGCGGAAGCGGTTGCCGGCATTGTCGACCTCCAGCATGAAAAACGGCACGCCCGAGGCACCCTGCCGCTGCAGCATGGTCAGCCGGTTGGCCGCCTGTTCGAAGGAGACCCCGAAGCGCGAACGCAGGACATCGATGTCATAGCGGGCGCGCACGGCAGCCGCGTGAAAGGCCTGATAGGGCATCATCAGCGCATGCGCCGCATAACGGCCAAGTTCGAAGCGGGCCAGGCGGCGCGCCTCGTCGGTGCTCAGCTTGAGCGCCTGGATCTCGCCGGCGACCGCGACCGTCATGCGGATCAGGCAGGCCTCCATCGCGACTTCGCGCAACTGGTCGAACGGCGACAGGCGTTCGGACAGGAACAGGCGCTGCGAATGACGATCGTAACGGCGGCGCCAGTTCGGCATGGTCGCGACCGGCAGCACCTTGACCACGATGCCATATTCGCGCTTCAGCCAGGCCTTCAGCGCGCCGAACAGATCATCGCCGGGATCGAGCACCGAGGTGAACGCCGCGGCCTCCTCCTCGAGGGCAGCAAAATGGTTCGGCCGGCGCTCGAAAATCTCGTGCACCTCGTCGATCGGCAGGCGGGCGCCGGAGAGCGCCGTCGCCCGACCCTCGCGTGCCAGCAATTCGTTGAGGTCGGACAGGCGCTCGGCCTGCTCGCGATAGGCGCGGAACAGCTTTATCACGGCCGCGGACGCATTGGGCGCCGCCTCGGCAAGCTCGATCAGTTCCTGATCACCCGGCAACTCGCCGACCAGCAGGGGATCGGTGAACACTTCCTTCAAGGCAGCGACAGATCCCCTCGCCTCGCCCTGCAGCTCGTGTGGATCGACCTTGTAGACGGAGGCCAGCCTGAGGATCAGCTGCACCGTCAGCGGCCGCTGGTTGCGCTCGATCAGATTGAGGTAGGACGGCGAAATGCCGAGACCCTCGGCCATCGCCGTCTGGGTCAGGCCCTTGGCGTTGCGAATGCGGCGGATGCGCGGCCCGGCGAAGATCTTCTGGTCAGCCATGGACTGTCCTTTACAGCAATTTACACGAATTCCTGGGCACGGGCCTTTTACAATAATGACAAATTTACAACGCACTTCTGTCAAACGCAACACAGGTTTTCTCTTATATCCTCTCAGTTTACCTGATTTTTGTGGCTGATTTCGCGCAGAAATGTAAATCCAGTCATACCCAACTACCCCCAAATGATTGACGCCTTGACACAGATCAGCAATTCCTCGGAGTGACCAATGACTGATTTTTACAACCTCGTCCCATCGGCGCCGGAAGGTCGCTTCGACGGTATCGAACGACCCTACTCGGCGGCGGATGTGAAGCGTCTGCGCGGTTCGGTGCAGATCCGCCAGAGCCTTGCCGAAATGGGCGCCAATCGGCTGTGGAAGCTCATCCACGAGGAGGACTTCGTCAACGCGCTCGGCGCCATGTCCGGCAATCAGGCGATGCAGCAGGTGCGCGCCGGGCTGAAGGCGATCTACCTGTCGGGCTGGCAGGTTGCCGCCGACGCCAACACGGCTGGCGCGATGTATCCGGATCAGTCGCTCTACCCGGCCAATGCGGCGCCTGAACTGGTCAAGCGCATCAACCGGACGCTGCAGCGCGCCGACCAGATCGAGACCTCCGAAGGCAATGGGCTTTCGGTCGAAACCTGGTTCGCGCCGATCGTTGCCGACGCCGAAGCTGGCTTCGGCGGGCCGCTCAACGCCTTCGAAATCATGAAGGCCTTCATCGAGGCGGGCGCCGCCCGCGTCCCCTCTACAG
>NZ_RZPF01000754.1:0-3002 GCF_004022735.1 Mesorhizobium sp. M7A.F.Ca.AU.001.01.1.1 | reverse complement strand
GATTTCCAGTTGGCGACCTGGAAGTCGAGCAGCTTGATGTCGGGATTGGCGGCAAGGGCCGCGTCGAGGCCCTTCTTGCGTTCGATCGCCGCCGTGGTCGAGATCAGGCCGCCGAGCGCGACGATGCCGCCCTTGCCGCCGATGGTCTTGAACAGGATCTCGGCGATGGTCTTGCCGCTTTCGATGCCGTCGAACTCGATGTGGGAAACATAATTCGGGTTGAAGTCCTTCGGGTGCAGGTCGGACGGCTTGTTCCACTGCGTCACCACATAGGCGCCGGCCTTGGCGCAGGCTTCGACGATCGGGCGCGCGTCAGGTGTGTCATTGGGATCGGAATTCAGCACCATGTTGCCGCCGGTCTTGGCCAACATCGCCTTGATGTCGGCGATGCCTTTCTCGCTGTTGCCTTCCGACACCAGCGTGACGTGCTCAAGCCCAGCCCATTTGGCATAGGCCTCGGCGCCGGTCTTCCACACCGCGTGGTAGGGGTTGGAGAGCGAGCGGATCGACGTCACCAGCGTCGGTTTTTCCTGGGCCCGCAAAACGCTCGGCATGGCGAGCGCCGCTATGCCGGCGGTGGCGCCCATCATCAGCGTCCGGCGGCTGACCGAAAGCGTAAGATCTGTCCTGTCCTTCATATTCAAACCTCCCGATTGAAATCTGTTTCCCGCCCGGCGGCATGCGCGGGGAGCGCGGCCGGGCCTCCGATCGATGGGTTGTCAAGTTCCTCCACTTGTACGACAACCCTTCAACACCATAACCATACCCTTTCTCTTGACGCGGCACAAGCGACTTGAGATCGTTGCGTAGAGGAGAGCAGGGCACTGATTTCGCACTGCCAAGGGAGCGAGAATGTCTGACTACATCATCGTCGGCGGCGGCTCGGCCGGCTGCATTCTGGCCGCCCGCCTGAGCGAGGATCCGGACGTGTCGGTGACCTTGCTCGAAGCCGGTCCGCCCGACACCGATCGCTACATCCATTTGCCGGTCGGCTTCTTCAAGATGACGTCGGGACCGTTGATTTGGGGTTATGACACCGCGCCCGGCAAAGCGATCGACGGCCGCACCATGGTCTATCCGCAGGCGCGTGTGCTCGGCGGCGGCTCCTCGATCAACGCCCAGGTCTTCACCCGTGGTTGTCCGCAGGATTACGACGGCTGGGCGGCTGACAATGGCTGTGCGGGATGGAGCTACGCCGAGGTGCTGCCGTACTTCATCCGCTCCGAAGGCAACGACATCTTCGCCGGTCCGCAGCACGGCATCGACGGCCCGCTCGGCGTTTCCAGCGGCGCCCCGCATCCATTGACCCGGATCTTCGTCAAGGCGGCGCAGCAGGCGGGTCTTCCCTTCCGCGCCGACTTCAATGCCGGCGAACAGGCCGGCGCCGGCTTCTACCAGACGACGACGCGCCGGGGAAAACGCTCGAGCACCGCGGTCGCCTATCTGAAGCCGGCGCTTGGCCGCAAGAACCTGGCGTTGCGCACCGACGCCACGGTCAGCCGCATCGTTGTCGAGAATGGCCGCGCCATCGGCGTCGAGATCATCGTCAATGGACGCACCGAGCGGCTCGGCGCCGAGCGCGAGGTGATCGTCACCGCCGGCGCCATTGGCTCGCCTAAACTTTTGATGCTGTCCGGCATCGGCCCGGCCGCGCATCTCGGGGAGCATGGCATCAAGGTGATCCATGACCTCGCCGGCGTCGGCCAGAACCTGCACGATCACATGGATGTCGACGTGGTCGCCGAACTCAATGGCCCGCACGGCATCGATCGCTACAAGAAAAAGCGCTGGCAAGCGGTCGCAGGCCTCGAATACGCGTTGTTCGGCAAGGGACCGGTGGCCTCCAACATCGTCGAAGCCGGCGGCTTCTGGTGGGGCGACCGGGCGGAGAAGACGCCCGACATCCAGTTCCACTTCCTGCCTGGTGCCGGCGTTGAGGAAGGCATCGGCTCGGTGCCCGGCGGCAATGGCTGCACGCTGAATAGCTACCATGTCCGCCCCCGCTCGCGCGGCAGCGTCACGCTGCGATCGGGTGATCTGCGCGATCCGCCGATCATCGACCCCAATCCCTTCGCCGAGCGCTACGATCTCGAGCGCGCCATCGACGGCATCGAGATCAGCCGCGAGATCCTGTCGCAGCCGGCTTTTTCAAAATACATCAGCCGCGAGCATCTTCCCGGCGCAGCAATGCAGGGGCGCGCAGCGCTCGAAGCCTTCGCCCGTGAACATGGCCGCAGCGCCTACCATCCGGTCGGCTCATGCCGCATGGGCGGTGATACCGGGAGCGTCGTCGATCCAGAACTTCGTCTGCGCGGACTGCAGGGCCTGCGCGTCTGCGACAGTTCGGTCATGCCAAGCATCGTGTCTTCGAACACCAATGCAGCGGTGATCATGATCGCCGAGAAGGCGGCGGATTTGATCGCCGGGCGAGGCCCGCTGCCGGCGGTGACGGCCTAGTCGTCCGGGAACATCGAACGCGGCGGAAAGTCTGCACGGCTGTAGTCCACCACAATGAACTTGCCGCCCTGGTAGCGCTCGACCACCGGATTGTCCGTCACCTTGCCGCGCACCCGCTCGGCCTGGCTGTCGGAACTGTCGAGCGGCGTCCAGCCGAGCTTCAGCCTGGCATCGTGCCGCCAGAAACCGCGGCTGTTGTTGGACTGGCCCCAGATGACTGAGCAATCGACACGATCCGCTTCGGCGCAACGCTCGATCAGGCGCACAAAATCGTCATGCGATATCCAGGTCGACAGGATCCTCTCGTCCGGAACCTCCGGCAGCACCGAGCCGATGCGGATCAACACGCTTTCCACCGCATGCTTGTCGAAGTAGAGCCGCGCCAGCATCTCGCCATAGGCTTTCGACAGGCCGTAATAGCCGTCCGGCCTGAGCAGGCAGTCCTGGTCAAGAATCTCGGTGCGCTCGTAAAGGCCGACCGCATGCACCGAAGATGGAAACACCACCCGCGCCTCCTCTCTGCGCGCCGCCTCATAGATGTGAAA
>NZ_RZPF01000753.1:0-3020 GCF_004022735.1 Mesorhizobium sp. M7A.F.Ca.AU.001.01.1.1 | reverse complement strand
CGGTAAGGCTATAGCGGACCTCGCCCCATGCGATGGTCAGCTTGCCGGTCCAGCCGAGCGCTGCCTGCGCCCGCCCCTCCTCGGCCTTCTTGTTGAACTGCTGGCTCGCCACATAGGTGTTTTCGACGACAAGGCCGGTCCAGCTCGTGTTGGCGAGCGTTGCCATCGTCAGATTGACCGCGATGACCACCCCGAAAAAGGCTAGGATGATGGCCAGCATGTGCCTGCCGGTGAATACGCGGGGTTTTTCAGCGTTAGCGGTCATCTGGCAGTCTCCGGCGCGTTGAAGGTGGCGGTGTATTCGTCCGCCTCGAAGCTCGCCTTGTCCTCGACACGGAACTTGAAGGTCTGCGCTGTGCCCTGGATTTGATCCGCCGGCTGGCGCACGAAGACCTTCAGCATTTTCAGGCGGTCGGGTTCGACCGGAATGGCAAAAGAACGGCCTTCCGGGATGTCGTCGCCGACCACGCTCATCTCGGCGCCCTGCAAGCCTTGAATCGCGACAACGATCGTCCTTGGCTCGGGGATCATGTTGAGCAGCTTGACGGTGTAGCCGTTGCGGATCGAGCCGTCGGACAGCGTGACAAATTGCGGATTGCGATCATGCAGCACGTTGACTTCGAGCCGATCGCGCGTCAGCAGCGAATAGAGCAGACCCAGGCCGATCAGCGACCACAGACCCATGTAGACGTAGGTGCGTGGCCGGAAGATCTTGCTGACATGGAAATGCGCCACCTTGTCGGAGAACAGGCCATCAGCGGTCCTGACCAGCGACGGGTTGACTGAACTGGAGCCGCCCGCGGTCGCCAGCATCATGTTGGCGTTGTAATCGGAGAGCGTTGCGTAGGAAATCAGTCCGCGTTCCCTGCCGAGCTTGCCCATGACGCCGTCGCAGGCGTCGATGCAAAGCGCGCAGGTGATGCATTCGAGCTGCTGGCCGTCGCGAATGTCGATCCCCATCGGGCAGACCGCGACACAGGCATTGCAGTCGACGCAGTCGCCGACCGACTGTCCCGCGGCTTGCACCGACTTGGCATGACGCGAACGCGGTTCGCCGCGCCAGTCATTGTAGGTGACGGTGAGCGAACTTTCGTCGAGCATGGCCGCCTGGATGCGTGGCCATGGGCACATGTAGGTGCAGACCTGTTCGCGCATCAGCCCGCCGAACGTATAGGTCGTGGCCGTCAGCACGGCGACGGTGATGTAGGCAACGGGTGCCGCGGTGCCGGTAAAGAGTTCGCCAACCAGCGTCGGCGCATCGGCAAAATAGAAGATCCAGGCGCCGCCCGTCGCCGCCCCTATGCCCAGCCAGATGGCGTGTTTCGATGCCCGCAGCGCAAGCTTGCGGGCGGTCCATGGGCCGGCATCGAGTTTCATGCGTGCGTTGCGATCACCCTCGATGGCGCGCTCGACGACCAGAAACAGATCGACCCATACAGTCTGCGGACATGTATAGCCGCACCAGGCGCGACCGATAGTCGACGTGATCAGGAAAAGACCGACGCCGGCCATGATCAGAAGGCCGGCCACATAGTAGAATTCCTGCGGCCAGATCTCGATGAAGAAGAAGTAGAAGCGCCGGTTGGCGAGATCGAGCAGCACGGCCTGGTCCGGGGCGAACGGGCCACGGTCCCATCGCAACCACTGTGTCAGGTAGTAGATACCGAGTGTGATCGCCATCACCAGCCACTTGAACCGACGAAAGTTCCCTGTTGCCCGTTTCGGGAATATCTTCTTGCGCGCGGCATACATCGGCTGGCGCACCTTGGCGGAATTGGCCGCTTCGGCTTCGAGCCGCTCTACCTGCGTATTGTCCAGCACATGCATCTCCACTCGCGCAGGCGACAATCTGCCCATGCCCAGGCTGCCAGCGTAGGCAAGTCTTGGCGCGGGGCGGGGGCAGGCGCGTTGATGCAAGTCAATTACCGGTGCCGAATATAGGTCGAGGCCCGGCATGGCCGGGCCTCGTCGCTTGGCTGGCGAAGGGTGGGAACAGGTCCCCGCTTCCTATTCCCCACCACCAAGCGAATGGATATAGACGGCGAGTTCCTTGACCTTGGTCTCGCCCAGGCGTGCGCCCCAGGCCGGCATGACGCCCTGTTTTGGCGCACGGACCTGTGCGGCGATGGCTGTCTCACCGGATCCATAGAGCCAGATCGCATCGGTCAGGTCGGGCGCCCCGAGCTCCTTGTTGCCTTTTGCATTGTCGCCATGACAGGCCACGCAATTTTCGGCAAAGACCTTGGCGCCGGGCTCGACGAGGCTGGCATCCTGGACCTTTCCCGACAGGCTGGCGACATAGGTGCTAACCTGAGCGATCTGGTCAGTGGTTATGATGTCGCCAAAGGCAGGCATTTCCGACAGGCGCGTCTCCGCATCGGACGCAAAGCGGATGCCGTGCATAATCGTCTGCTGGATCTGCTCGGCCTTGCCGCCCCACAGCCAGTCGTCGTCGTTGAGATTGGGAAAGCCCTTGGAACCTTGGGCGCCGGAGCCATGACATTGTACGCAATTGACCTTGAAAGCGGCGCCACCGGCGGCGATTGCGAATTCGCGCAGGCCATCGTCCGCGGCGATCTCCGAGACGCTCTTGGACGCCACCGCCGAGATGTATTTGCCCTTGGCGGCTTCAGCCGCAGTCAGCTCGTTCCTGACTTCGTTGCGGCTGGAATAGCCGAGCAAACCCTTCGTCGCCGAGTGCAGCAGGGGCCATGCCGGATAGGCGATGGTGTAGCCGATGGCCCAGACAATGGTGATGTAAAACGTGATGACCCACCATCTGGGAAGCGGGTTGTTCAGTTCCCGGATGCCATCCCATTCGTGGCCGGTGGTCGAGACGCCGGAGATTTCATCGATATGCTCGTCGCTCATGATCACTCGTCCTCAAGGGGAATCCGGGCAGCTTCGTCGGCCAGCTTGCGGCTGCCGGGGCGGAGCGCGAAGGCAGTCGCGCCGACAAAGAAAAGCGCCATGGCGACCAGGCCCCAGCTGTCGGCAAACTCTCGCATCAAATTGTAATC
>NZ_RZPF01000752.1:0-3022 GCF_004022735.1 Mesorhizobium sp. M7A.F.Ca.AU.001.01.1.1 | reverse complement strand
CCCTGGGCCTGCGCCAATCCGCGCATTAGCCAGGAGGAGATCGCCGAACATCTGAAGCGGATCCGCAACGACTATTGTCGGGGCGGGCTGCGCGACACGATGAACCGATTCGTTCCGCAGCCGGCCGGGCCGCGTTGCGCCCACATCCGGGTGCCGGAGGCACTGGGCTTGCATGAGCATACGGGCTCGATCGACGATGCGGTTGCCGATCTGCACCGTCGCATGCAGGATACAGTCACCAACATCGTCGCCGAGCTTGCAGCCAATGGCGGCTTCATTTTCTATCCGAATCCATTCTATCGTCACTGACATCAGCCGGGCCATGTGGCCGACTGTCGTGACGGATGGAAGGCAGACAGCAAGCTTTATGGCAGCCTATGTCGACGCAGCGATCTGGAACTGGGCCGGCCATCGCTGGTGCCATCTGTTGGCCGACGACACCGACGAGTTGCATCGCTTTGCCGCGCATCTTGGCGTCAAGCGCTCATCCTACCAAGGGCCGCCCAAGACATCGGCGCCGCATTATGACATAACCGGCTTCGAGCGTGACCGTGCGGTGCGGCTCGGCGCCATCGAATGCAGCCGCGAGGAGATCGTCGCGGTCTTCCGGCGGGTGCGGGTGCCGAACGGCAAGATAAAGCGCTGACGGCAGCGCGCGGATCGTCGCACGCCGTACACAGGTCCCACGGCGCTTGCGTTTATCGCGCATCCCCTCTATATGCGCGCTCATTCCACACACGGACTTTGGTGTCTGCCCGGGAGAAATCCGGCTGAAACCTCCGGTGGCGTTCGAGGACAAAGTCCAAAAATGCCTGTGTCCGTGGAGGCTAACCGGAAAGGAACTTTGAATGGCACTGCCTGATTTCAGCATGCGCCAGCTTTTGGAAGCTGGCATTCACTTCGGCCACCAGACCCATCGCTGGAACCCGAAAATGGCGCCCTACATCTATGGCGCCCGCAACAACATCCACATCATCGACCTCTCGCAGACGGTGCCTTTGCTGCACCAGGCGCTGAAGCAGGTTTCCGACACCGTCGCCAAGGGCGGCCGCGTGCTGTTCGTCGGCACCAAGCGCCAGGCGTCCGACATCGTCGCCGATGCGGCACAGCGTTCGGCTCAGTACTACGTCAACTCGCGTTGGCTCGGCGGCATGCTGACCAACTGGAAGACGATCTCGAATTCGATCCAGCGCCTGCGCAAGCTCGACGAGATGCTGGCCGGCGAGGCGCAAGGGTTGACCAAGAAGGAACGCCTGAACCTCGACCGCGAGCGCGAGAAGCTCGACAAGGCGCTGGGCGGCATCAAGGACATGGGCTCGACGCCCGACCTGATGTTCGTGATCGACACCAACAAGGAAGCGATCGCCATTCTCGAGGCCAAGCGCCTCGGCATTCCGGTCGTCGCCATCATCGATTCGAACTGCGATCCGGACAAGATCGACTTCCCGATCCCCGGCAATGACGACGCGGCCCGCGCCATCCAGCTCTATTGCGATCTGATCGCCAAGGCTGCGATCGACGGCATTGCCCGTCAGCAGGGCGCGCTCGGCGTCGACATCGGCGCTTCGATCGAAGCTCCCGTCGAACCGGCGCTCGACCCGGCTCCGGCCCCGGCTGCAGACGCTCCGGAAGCTTGATAATCGAAGGCCGGTTGCGGCCTTCATCTTTCTCATATTCTGGCACGCTAAACAGACGCACCATCGAATACCGATGGTGCGTCGGTGCATTTAAAACAAAGAGGCGACAATGAGCATTTCGGCTGCACAGGTCAAAGAACTCCGCGACTTGACCGGCGCGGGCATGATGGATTGCAAGGCGGCGTTGACCGAGACCAACGGCAACATGGAAGAGGCCGTCGACTGGCTGCGCAAGAAGGGTATCTCCAAGGCTGACAAGAAGGCTGGCCGCACCGCGGCTGAGGGCCTGATCGGCGTCGACAACGGCGTGCGCGAGGCTGCCGTCGTCGAGGTCAATTCCGAGACCGACTTCGTTGCCCGCAACGCCGCGTTTCAGGAAATCGTCGCCAATGTTGCCAAGGTTGCGCTGGCCTACGGCACGACGGAAGCTGTGGCCGCCGCAAAGTATCCAGGTTCCGACAAGTCGGTTGCCGACACCATCAAGGACGCTGTCGGCACCATCGGCGAAAACATGGGCTTCCGCCGCTCGGCCAAGCTCACCGTCCCGCACGGTGCTGTCGCCACCTACGTCCACAACGCAGTTGCCGATGGTCTTGGCAAGCTCGGCGTTCTGGTCGCGATCGAGACCACGGGCAATGAGCATGCCGCCAATGCCTTTGGCCGCCAGGTTGCCATGCATGTCGCCGCCACCAACCCGCTGGCGCTGACGGCCGAGCAGATCGATCCGGCTGCGGTCGAGCGCGAGAAGGCGATCTTCGCCGATCAGGCGCGCCAGTCCGGCAAGCCGGAAGCGATCATCGAAAAGATGGTCGAAGGCCGCCTACGCAAGTTCTATGAGGAAGTCGTGCTCCTGAAGCAGGCCTTCGTGCTCAATCCCGACATCACTGTCGAGCAGGCACTGAAGGATGCCGAGAAGGAAATCGGCGCTCCGGCCAAGATTTCCGCCTATCTGCGCTTTGCGCTCGGCGAAGGCATTGAAAAGGAAGAGACCGATTTCGCGGCGGAAGTCGCGGCTGCGGTGAAGAAATAATCCTTACAAATAGCCCCTGAAGGGGCTTCTCAGCTCAGGCAACTCGGCCGGGTGTCCGCAAGGATGCCCGGCCGATTTCTTGTGCGGTGTCGATAAAGGCCCTGAGCTTCGGCGCCATTGACGCCCGGCGCGGGAAATAGAGGAATAGCCCCGGTTCCTCGATCGCCGTCTGCGGCAGCACCTGGACCAGGCGGCCCGCGGCAAGATCGGCGCGCGCCAGCGGCTCGAAGACATAGGCAAGCCCGACGCCTGCAAGCGCAAGATCGATTGCTGCGAGCGAATCCGTCACGACAACGCTGCCCCGCGTCTCCATGGCGATGTCCTTGCCATCCTCGATCAGATCCCAGCGATAGAG
>NZ_RZPF01000751.1:0-3024 GCF_004022735.1 Mesorhizobium sp. M7A.F.Ca.AU.001.01.1.1 | reverse complement strand
GTTTCCTCGTCATCAAGACGGCAAAGGATGCGGCCGACGGCAAGCTGACTATGCGTCCCGTGCGCGACGAGGTGCTCTCCAAACAGGCCGGCTGGAAAAATATCGATCTCTGGCAGGTCATCGCGCGTCAGCAAAGCGCGCGAACGGACTATTATCTGCTTGCGAGCCTTGACCTGAAGCGAGGCGCGGACAATTCGATCGAAGCCATTTCAGCCGATCGCGCCATCTTCGTCGACGCGCTGCTGCGTACGATCTGGATCAGCATCGTGGTGACCGTGATCTGCGCGGTGCTCGCCGTGCCGCTGGCGCAGGCAATTGTCAGCGCGCCGCCGGCCTGGTCGAAGCTCATGTTCGCGCTGATCCTGTTTCCGCTCTGGACATCGCTGCTGGTGCGCACCGTCATCTGGATCATCGTGCTGCAGAAGAACGGACCCGTGAATTCCACGCTGCTTGGCCTCGGCATCGTCAGCGAGCCGCTCAATCTCATTTACACACGCTTTTCACTCTACGTGGCAATGGTTCAGGTTCTGCTGCCCATGATGGTGCTCTGCGTCGTCGCCGTCATGCGGCGGGTTCCGACCACCTATATGCGCGCGGCACTGTCACTGGGCGCGCCGTGGCTCACAGCGTGGCGCCGCGTGCAGTTGCCGTTGATCCTGCCAGGAATCCTGTCCGGCGGGGCGATCGTTTTTGTCTTCGCACTCGGCTACTACATCACCCCGACGCTTGTCGGCGGGCCGACCGACCAGATGATCTCCAGCTACATAGCGTTCTACACGAACAGCACACTGAACTGGGGCATGGGTGCAGCGCTTTCGTTGCAACTGCTGATGATCCTCGTCCTGTTTGCATTCCTGTTCTGGACGGCGTCCGTCCTCTTCCGCCGCAAGGCGCATGTCGCATGAGCGCCGACCGCTTTCGGAAATGGCTGATGTATGCCTATGCGGCGACATTGCTGGCGTTCATCATCCTGCCCCTGCTGATCGTGATCCCCATGTCGCTGACCTCGAGCAACTCGCTGGCGTTTCCGACGCCGGGCTGGTCGCTGCGCTGGTATGCCGAACTGTGGGTCGACCAGCGCTGGCCGACCGCGCTGTGGAACTCGGTCGTCATCGCGCTGTCCACCACGGTTCTGGCGCTGCTGCTCGGCATACCGGCGGCGATCGGGCTCGCCTGGGGCGATTTTGCCGGCAAACGGATCCTCTATGCGATCATCGCCGCGCCCTTGGTGACGCCAGTCGTCATTGTCGGCGTCGCGGCCTTTTCATTCTTCGCCACACTGGGACTCGTTGGCAACAAGCTATCGATCATTCTGGTGCATACGGCCATGGCCGTGCCTGTGATGCTGACGACTGTCGTCGCCAGCCTTTCGACCTTCGACCGGACGTTGGTTCGCGCGGCGGCATCGCTCGGCGCCGGCACCATGCGCACATTCTTCAAGGTAGTGCTGCCGCTGATAGCGCCGGGCGTCATTACAGGGGCCATCATCGCCTTCATCATCTCTTTCGACGAAGTCGTCGTCGCAAGTTTCCTCTCGACGGGCGCAGAGCGAACCTTGCCTCGCATGATATTCTCCGGGGTGCGCGAGTCCATCAGTCCCGCCATCGCGGCCGTCGCCGTGCTGCTGATCGCTTTCTCGGCAATCCTGCTTGTGGTCATCGCCATCCTGCAGAGCCGCTCACAAACTCTTCGCGCAAAGGCATCGGCATGAGACTGGTACCCTCGGTGCAGCAACTAGAGACAGAGATGACGGCCTGGCGGCGGCATCTGCATGCCAATCCAGAACTCGGCTTCGAAGAGTTCGAGACGGCACGTTTCGTGGCGGACAAACTGCGCTCGTGGGGCATCGAGACGACCGAAGGTGTCGGCCGCACAGGCGTCGTCGGCACGCTCAGGGGCAGGCTCGGCGCTGGTCGCAGCCTGAGCATTCGCGCCGATATGGACGCCCTGCCGATGACCGAGGCGCGGCCGCTGCCGCATGCGTCCCGCGTCCCCGGGAGGATGCATGGCTGCGGCCATGACGGCCACACGACAATGCTGCTCGGCGCAGCGTCAGCACTTGTTCGCTCGCCCGACTTCGCCGGCACGGTGCATTTCATCTTCCAGCCGGCCGAGGAGGGTCGAGGTGGGGCGCTTGCCATGCTGGATGAGGGCCTTTTCCAGCGTTTCCCCTGCGATGAAGTTTACGCGCTGCACAATTGCGAACGGCCGCTCGGCGAGATCGCCGTCCACCGCGGAACGGTGGCCGCGGCGGCCGATCGCTTCGAGATCGTCGTCCACGGCAGGGGCGGCCATGCGGCGACACCGCATCTGGCGATCAATCCACTCCCCATCGCCGCGCGCATCCTGCTCGCAATCGAAGCCCTGCCCGGCCGCCTGACCGATGTGCACGCTCCGGCAATCGTCACCGTTGGCAGCCTGCGCGCAGGCGAAGCCTTCAACACCATCCCCGATACGGCGTTTCTGACCGGCACCGTGCGCACCTTCGACCATCAGGTTCAAAAGACGCTGGAGACGGCAATCCGCCGCATCGCGAAAAACGAGGCTGAAGCTTTTGGCGCCAGCGTCGACATTCTCTATGAAACGCCCTTCGCGCCGACGATCAACACCCCGGCGCAAGCCGATGCGATGATCGCGATTGCGAACGAGGTGATGGGACCGGAACGTCTCGTCGTCGATCCGCCTCCCGAGATGGGCTCGGAAGATTTCTGCTACATGTTGGAACAGCGGCCGGGCTGCTATTTCTTGCTCGGCCAGGCCGACGATGCGCATCAGGCTGCGGCTCACGACACCAACTACGACTTCAACGACGCAATCCTGCCGATTGGCGCCAGCCTTTGGGTCAGGCTGGTGGAGCGCCGCCTGTCGGCCAGAGGCGCATCGTGATGCAACTGACGGAAAAGGACATTGTTTGGCGAAGCCATTGGCTGCGGCAGGTCCTGCCCGAGGACCCAGACCTTGCGCCTCCGCTCGAAGAGGCAACGCAGGCCGACATCTGCATCGTCGGCGGCGGGTATCTTGGAT
>NZ_RZPF01000074.1:0-13271 GCF_004022735.1 Mesorhizobium sp. M7A.F.Ca.AU.001.01.1.1 | reverse complement strand
GCCGGACACCTCGACAGCACAAGGTTTTGCAAGCGGTGGAACCCAGAACGTCCCTGACACGAATGTCTCCCCGGCGTGCCATCGCCCACGTGAGGTGCCTGTGCGGATGCGTCCCATTCCCGGCAATGCCTCACCATGCGCAGAAGTCAGCGTAGTTGGATCGTTCGGCGATGCGGCGGAGGATCGGGCGTGATGAAATGTTCTTGGCTATCGACCTCAACCGGGCTCGCATCCAGTCGACTGAAACGCGAAATCGTCACGATGGTTGGCGGCTTGGAAGCCGCTGCGTTCAGCAATCAGTCGGTCGTCTTCGGTGCCACCCGAAACTCGATGGCGGGTCAGTCCAAAGATGAAGGAAATCGGCCGTTCCTTTTTCATCCGTTGGAGGACGGGCCGTATACTCTGGCGTTTGGCCCAGTTCTTTGACAGGACGGAGAAGCGCCACAGCACGGACGACATCAGCTGTGACAGATCGCAGCCTGGTGGCGGTTCCTTCCGCTAATTCCAAGCTACGCCCACGGCGTCCTCGAATGGATTGGGTCTGACCGAAGACCGACTTCGCTGCACTCAGTCTCGATCGTCTTCCCGCAACGACGCCACTGCGTTTTCTTCCCCTGTCCGCTGCGCGTCCATTCCTCGCGGTTCAAGAAAGCCTCGCGTCGCCGTCTTCCACTTCGTTTCAGCCCCTTCGGGGTGCGGACCGATCGTCCCCGGTCTCACGACCACCATCGAGGCCGCGATGGGCGCGGTCCGAGAAAAACAGAAGGAACCACCACAATGGCTACGATCGGCACTTTCTCCCGCACCGCCAACGGCTTCTCCGGCTCGGTCAAGACCCTCGACCTCAACGTCAAGACGGTGACGTTCTCTCCGGCCGATGGCGAAAATGAAAAGGGTCCCGACTTCCGAATCTTCGCCGGCGCCACCGAGTTCGGGGCGGCATGGAAGAAGACCTCGCGCGAGGGACGCGACTACCACTCTGTCAAGCTCGACGATCCCAGCTTCCCCGCTCCGATCTATGCGAGCCTGGTAGAGACCGACACCGAGGGCGACTTCTCGCTCATCTGGTCCCGCCGCACCGCAGAGTGATCCGACTCAACACGAAGCCCCGCTGCAAGGCGGGGCTTCGCCATGTTCAGGTCCTACACAGCCCGGCACGTCCGCCAGGGTGCAGAGGTCTAGGCTTTTGCTGGTGCCTTGCGCGTCTTCTTCAGCGGCGACTTGATGGCTGCCGCAGTCGTCGTCGCTGCTGCCGCACGAGCAGGCCGTTTTGGTTTTTCCGACGCGGCAGGCGTGGGCGCAGCCGCCTTGCGCCCGAGCCCTATTGATTTCGCCAGGGCCGAGCGCGTGGCGGCGTAATTCGGCGCCACCATCGGATAGTCGGAGGGCAGGTTCCATTTCTGCCGGTATTCGTCGGGGGTCAGATTAAAATGCTGAAGATGCCGCTTGAGCGATTTGAATTTCTTTCCGTCTTCCAGACAGATGATGAAATCCGGCGTCACCGACTTCTTGATCGATACCGCCGGTTCCTGCTTGATCACCGGCTCTATCGTCGGCGTGCCGATGCCTTTCAAAGCGGCATGGATATCGCCGATCAACTTCGGCAGCTCGGCGACCGGCAGTGGATTGTTCGACACATAGGCGGCGACAATGTCAGCCGCTATGGACACGGTATCCAGTTGACCGTCTTGTTCGAGAGCAGTGGTCATCTAATTTCCTCTTATTGTATCGGACGAATTGAGCGACGTTTGATTTCCCCGTCCCGCCAATGAGGCAAATAGTACGTTTCTCTGTAAAATCCAAATCTCTTGCACAACATTATAAGAGTAAGCTTCGCATTCATCGTTCTGATCGACTGCGGATACCCTTGTAGACTCGATGGGAAGCGAGGAACTTCCCCTCGCTTCCCCGCCAATGCCGCCTGTGCAGAGCAGGGCCGCAGGCTCGCAAAGCGGCCCGACAGCAGCAACAGTGGCCATCAATTTCCATCCGCTCCGCTCGACCGTGCAACCCGGCTTCGCTCGCCGGCATTGGCCCCCATCACTCCCGCGCGCTCACGCGCCCCCGGAAGGCATGCCGGGGGACATGCCTTCGGCATTGACGGAAAAAGGAGTGAGCACAATGAACATGACCACCATTATCAACAGCGAGAGCAACAGGCAGGAACAGGTGGCTTCCAGCGGCTTTCGCGTGGATATCTCGCGCGGCGAGAGGATCGGACGAGTTTCCTCCGAATGGTTTTCGCGTCCCGATGACGAGCGCTATCTGAGCCTTACCGAGCTCTATGATGCCGTGAAGCAGCGCGCGGACCGAGCGACCGCCCGCACCGTTGAGAGCCGCGCCGTGCGCGTGGAAGCTACCCGCGACAATGCAGAGCGGCTTTCGCTTATCGTTCCCGGACAGGAGCAGCCAATCGCGCCGACGCATTGGAGCTTCGGCCAGCTTTGCAGCCTTGTCAGCGCGCCGGCCACCTATATGCGCCAGCTGCCCGCGCCGCTTGCTGGCATCAATTTGCAGCATGGCCTTTTGAGCCATCGGGCGGAGTTGATGAAGACGCTCGAGACGGAAGACGGACGCATTGAGCTTCGCGCCGTCACGGGTCCGGACTATGGCCGCATCTGGGATCACGAGCTTGTCGCCGCCGTCATGAAGATAGCGGGCAACGGAACTGGCGACACTATCTGGAAGGTGCCGGGCGTTCTGGACTGGGCGACGATGACGCACAATCCATTCGTGGACGTGACCAAGGACACCACGACGCTTTACGCCAGCGACCGCGACGTGTTCCTGTTTCTGGTGGACGACACACACCCGATCGAAGCCGGACGGCTTCCGAATGGCGAGCCTGATTTGTATTTCCGAGGGTTCTATTGCTGGAATTCGGAAGTCGGTTCGAAGACCCTGGGCATTGCGAGTTTCTATCTGCGCGCCGTCTGCATGAACCGCAATCTGTGGGGCGTGGAGGGTTTCGAGGAAATCACAATCCGGCACTCAAAATTTGCCGCGCAGCGTTTTGCCCATGAGGCAGCGCCGGCTTTAGCTAGCTTTGCGAACTCAAGCCCGGCGCCGTTCATCGCTGGCATCAAGGCCGCGCGTGAGAAGATCGTAGCCCGCACCGCCGAGGACCGCGAAAGCTTCCTGCGCAAGCGCGGTTTCTCCAAGGGCGAAACGGGCAAGATCATCGAGACTGTGTTGCAGGAAGAAGGTCACCCACCCGAAAGCATCTTCGATTTTGTTCAAGGCATGACAGCGCATGCCCGCGCCAAGCCGCATCAGGATAGCCGGCTGGAGCTTGAAGGAAAGGCGAAGGCACTGTTGGAAAAGGCGGCGTGAACGAACGAAAGGCCGCACGGCGAACGTCTCGCCGCGCGGCCTTTCTGGTCCGCCACATCAACCGGATTGTCTTATCATAAGAATATCTAGCGACCAGATCATCGGGGTCGGCGCGTGCGGTCGCTTTTATGAAACACGGCGGCCGCTCGCCGGGCTCCGCCCGGCTCGCGATGCGACTGCTGTCATGGAGGCACAACAAGACAAATGAGGCCGAATGACTCGCTATTTTGTGACGCGCGATAGAGGGCGCCTTAGAAGGTCCGCGGCCTCAATCCCGAGAACATTTGCCAACTTGTCGACAACGTCGATCGTCGCGCCGTAGACGCTGCGCTCCAACGCGCTGATGTAGGTGCGATCGACTTCCGCGCGGTGAGCCAGCTCTTCTTGCGAAAGCCCAGCCGCCTGCCGATGCCGCCTCAGATTGCGTGCAAACACCTCGCGTATTTCCATGCCCGCGAGTGCAGCGTCTTGTCGAGTATTCAACCACGGAGTATTCTCTACAAAATGACTTCAAAGATGGAAATCGCGTTTGCTCAAACCACTGCTTGATCCCGATGTTGCCGACGTTGCTCCAGACTCCTCGATCTTGACCGGATACGACGAGGAGCGGCTGCTCACCTACATCCGCCTGCTCGACGCGGCGGCCGAAGACGCGGACTGGCGCGAGGTCGCCAGGATCGTCCTGCACATCGATCCTGAGCAGGAACCGGAGAGAGCGTTCAAGTCCTGGGAGACCCATCTTGCCCGCGCGCGGTGGATGACGACGAGTGGTTATCGGTATCTTCTGGCGGGCGGTGCGCCCCATTAGGTGCAGCCTGCCATGCGCCACGCTTTGCTGAATCAGCACAGCGGTTTGCTGACTCTCCAACTACCCAGCACGCGCATCGACGCCGATGCTGATTCCGAAGCTCGCAGCCAAGTGCTGGCATCGGGAGAGGACCTGGCAAATTGCAAGGCGATTGGACCAATCCAGCGGCCTATGTGCACATGCGCGACTACGAAGCGCCCGAGTTCGCTGCCGAATACCTGATCCGGAACGACGCCTTCATCGCCGAGTGCAGTCAGCTTGCGTCGCTGGGCGCAAATACCGGAGACCTGCTCGGACCAACTGACTTCGCCGCACGCTGGGGCGCGCGATTTCACTGTCACCGGTAACGGACTTCCATCTGCCGAGAACATCGTCTGGACGGAACAGGCCTCGCCGCGCGTGCTCCGGGCCACACGGATGCCTGCCTCGATTGGCTCATCGTATCGGAGCGTGTTACCTAGCGAACTCAGCAACGCTAGCGTTTGGGAGCAGGGCGAAGACCTTGAGGCTCTTTGGTCGGCTTCGACCGCAACGCATCGCCTGATTGCCGAGAGTTGCGACGGTTCACTTGGCATCAATGCCATCATTCTCCCGCTCGACGAAGCCTTCGAAACAAGACTGGACGCCGCACGCCAGTTCTGGCGGGCACTAAACGGTCGATCGCCCGGCCCAGTCTATGGCGCGCTGCCCCAGCAGACGAAGATCAGGCATATCCTCAATCTGCGCGCTCACGACGCCCGCCGCGCAGCGGCCTCCTCTCGCATGATCGCGGAGGCGCTGCTGTCACGAGATCCAATCGTGCCACGAGATTGGCGCGACCATCACCTCAGGCACAAGGTACGGGCGATCCTGCAAAGAGCGGATCGCCTGGTCGCCGGCGGCTACCGCGACCTTCTTTTCTATCCACACAGCCGCAGCCCGAAATCCCGGCGCTGAAGCCCCTCTTCGAGGGGTAGCAAAAACACATCCCCCGATGTTTGCCCTCCCTCGCTTTTCCTCAATTCGACCATCGTCCGTTTCGCGCGTCCCGGCAGGCCAGGATGACAGCAAAACCGGATGGAGATCGAGCGATGTCGAAGGGTCCCGCGGACGCGCCCCAAAAATACCTGCGAACCAAGGAGGCTGCACCCATCGTCGGTCTTTGTGCTCGCACGCTGGAAAAGCACCGGACCTATGGGACCGGTCCTAAATACCGCAAGGTCGGTGGGCGCGTGCTCTACGACATCGATGACCTGCACGCCTGGATCGAACTCGGCGCGCGTACCTCCACCAGTGATGCGAACGCGACCTTTGTTCCGCCGGCCAAGCCCCATGCCGCGCGCGCGCCTGCCTATGCCGGCCGGCGCGATCGTGACTCCTGACAGCACGGGTGGCGTCAGTGCAGTACCGCTCCGAAGGCCAGCTTGACCTGTTTCACGCGCGCGCCAGCGTCGTCACGCCGCGCGACGCGCAGGATCTCATGTCGTGGCCGTTCTTCTCGCTCGCCAAATCCCGCCGCGTCACGCCGATTGACTTTCACATGGGAGATGTGTCGATCCGTGTCGAGGCGACCCTCGAACATGGGATGGCGACCATCTGGGACGCCGACATTCTGATCTGGGCGGCCAGCCAGATCGTCGACGCACGAGACAACGGCCTTCGTACGTCGCGTTTGATGGCGGCAACTCCCTATGAGATTCTTGCCTTCATCGGCCGTGGCGATTCCGCCCGCAGCTACGACAGACTGAAGGCTGCACTTGACCGGCTGCAGTCGACCACCGTTGCCACATCGATCCGACAGCCGGCCGAACGGCGGCGGCATCGTTTCTCCTGGATCAACGAGTGGAAGGAGCGAATGGACGCCAGCGGCCGCCCGCTCGGCATCGAGCTCATCCTGCCCGACTGGTTCTATGCCGGCGTTCTCGACGATGCTCTGATCCTCACCATTGATCGTGAGTACTTTGGGCTGACGGGGGGCCTGGAGCGATGGCTCTACCGTCTGGTGCGAAAACATGGGGGCCGCCAAACCTATGGTTGGAGCTTTGATCTCCACCATCTCCATCTGAAGTCAGGCGGTCTGTCGCCCTTCAAGCGCTTCACCTTCGACCTTCGCGAGATCGTCGGTCGCCAACCCCTGCCTGGCTATCGGCTGGCACTCGTCATCGATGCTGACGGTCGATCGCGCCTGACCTTTCAACCCACCCCGCCAGAATCGTACGCGGCGCAACGCGCGTCGCGCGCCAGAACGACCAAGGCTGTGAAATGACTGTGGACAGCCCCGTGCTATCAGGAACCGCAACTCCCGTGCCATCGGGAACCGGGTTCCCGTGCTATCAGGAACCGGATTCGATCCTAAGCCATTGTGGCGATTGCCGAACCGGCTCCTCTAACGTTTCTAACCGAGAATCCTTCGGATTCTTTCTAACGCGAAGCGCGGGTCGGCGAGGCTGTGGGCGACGGCCGAGCCCTGATCTTTCGGCGATGCCGAGAGCGATCGACGTCCACTGCTCTTACCGAAACAAGATCACTTTTTCCGCCCCTCGCTTCGCCATGCTTGCTCGTGGCCTCCTGTCATGGAGGCCGGCATGAGCGATCTCACCTCGGTCGAACTGGTGTGGCTGAAGAAGCGCATCGAGAACCACATCCGCTTCGGCACGGTTGCTTCGAACAGGAACATCGACCGCACTCGTCGTGCCGTCACCTTCACGCCTGGCAGCATCTTCGCTTTCGTCCGGTGGATGGGCAACGACTTCGGCACCGTCGCGTCCCGCATCGACATACTGCGTGCAGTCGCCGCCGGTCGGCGCTGCTCGACCGTCGCCTATGTGCGCCCTGGCGCCGAGATCCTGCTCACAGCGATCGGATGGCGGAACGTCGAAAAGGTGCTGAAGATCATCGACGCCATCGAGGCTATCGGCATCGAACCTGTCGATGTGTCACCGGATTACTGGCGCCATGCCCACTGTAGGTTTGCCGGGCGCGAGGCGCCCAGGCCCTACACGCGCCAGCGCCATGAAGCCTGGCTCCTGCGCCGCAGGATTGAACCATGAGCATGCGCGCAACGATCATCGCAGGAATGCTTTGCGGCGGGGTTCTCGCCGTCGCTCCGGCATGGATCGCCCATCGCCCGAGCTTCATCTGGAACGCATCTGCAAGCGTCCCCATCGGGTTGTATCGTGTCGAGCCGGCCAGCAGGATCGACGTCGCCGACATCGCCGTCGTCATGCTGCCTGAACCGCTCGCGAGCTTCCTGGCTGAGCGTCAATATCTACCGCACGGCGTGCCGCTTCTGAAGCGCGTGTTAGCGCTCCAAGGCACGACTGTCTGCCGGGAGGGCACCGCTACCATCACCCATGACGTGACCGTTGGACTTGCGCGCGAGCGCGATAGTCGCGGCCGATCGTTGCCCGTCTGGCAGGGCTGCCGCGTGATCGCCGACGGCGAAGTCTTTCTCATGAACCGGGATGTCGCCGACAGTTTCGACGGCCGGTATTTCGGGCCGTTGCCGCTCACTTCGATCATCGGTCGCGCTGTTCCTGTGTGGGTGACCCGCCGCACCGCTCCAACGCCGAATATTCTCAAAGATCCCGTTCCCGGCGAGCCGTGAGGCTCGTGCCAATCATCGTCAAACGCTCATGAAAGGAGCACTGCAATGGCCCAGATCGGCACCTTCACCCGCAACAACGACGGCTTCTTCGGCAACGTCTCGACGCTGACGCTCGACGCGAAGCTCGCCATCCTGCCTGCCGAGAAATCGGATGCCGACAACGCGCCGGACCACCGCGTCTTCTGCGAAGGAATGGAGATCGGTGCGGCGTGGGAACGCACTGGCGAGAAGGCCGGCGCCTATCTCTCCGTCGCCATCGACGATCCCTCCTTCATACAAGCGATCCGCGCCAATCTGTTCCAGTCCGATGCCGAGAAAAATGTCTGGGCCTTGCACTGGAGCCGGCCGTCCAAGCGTGCCGAGTGAGGCTGATCGGATGCCTCGACCCCGCGACAGCGAACCGCTCACAGCAAACCCTTTGATCGATCGGGCGCTGGTCAAACCCTTCGACCCGATCGCCTGTCAGGCCGCCGCCGCGCACAGCGAAGGTCAAGGGCGGCCGGACGCTTGCCAATCGCTGCGGACGCTCATCGCCGAGCTGTTTGCGGCAAGCAAGTCCGGCCGGCGAAGCCTTGCCCTTGACGGAAGCGAGCACGGTGGCAGGGTTTTCGCACGTCGGGACGGCGGTGCATGCGCTGCCGTCCACAGAGGCACGGCCATTCTATCCGCATGCGTGATCCTCATCCTCTCAGTATCCGCAATTTGCGCGGAACCACTATCGCGCAATGAGCGGCCGGCGCGTCCGAGCAGCAAGACTTGGTCCGCCGACCCCTGGTCTGTGCATATCCAGGAGGCTGCAAAGCGGTTTGCCCTTTCCGAGCGATTGCTGCGCGCCGTCATGCAGGTCGAGAGCTTTGGCGATGTTCATGCTGTGTCGAGCAAGGGCGCGATGGGCCTGATGCAGATCATGCCGGCGACGTGGGAAGAACTGCGGATCAAGCATCATCTTGGCGACGATCCTTACCAACCGCACGACAACATTCTTGCCGGCGCCGCTTACCTCCGCGAGATGCTCGACCGCTTCGGCCGGAACGGCTTCCTTGCTGCCTACAATGCCGGTCCCAGGCGCTACCAGGAACATCTTGCGACGGGCCGGCCGCTGCCGCGAGAGACAGTCGACTACGTCCGAAAACTCGTGCCGCTGATCAACGGTGCGGTTCCCATTCCAACTCGCGCACGACATGGAGCGGGCAGAGCGAGCGCACTCGAAGCGTCGATTTTCGCGCACGTCGTGAACACACGGAATAGCTCGGTTCCGCAGGGTGAGCGCGAGACTGATGTTCCCGTAGAGACCGTCTTCACGGCGACCCGTTCACCCAGCGTGCGAGCACCCGTGGACAAAGCGGTCACCGATCTTACGGCCCTTGTACCGCAACCGGACGGCTCGCGCAGTGAAGGCGTATCAGTCCGAACCCCGCTGTTCGTAATCCGTTTGTGCAGACCTCCGCCGCGACTCCACAATGATCTCAGCATTCCTGGTCAATCGCATTCCGACCTGTTCCGTCGCGGAAATTGCGGCGGGAGGGTTGGCCGTGAGAGAGGGCGAAGAGGGATGGCAGGATAAAGGGCCGCGATGTGCGGCTCGGTCGGGGTGTTGGATCTCAAGGGTTTGCGCACCGGTTCTGCGATGTGCGCGAGAAATCCGCGATGTGCGCGATCAGCAATTTCTCAAAGTTTTCAACAGAAGCCGCACCTCGCGGGAAGAATGCTCATGAGCACGGATAACGAATTCCGCGTCCGGCCTGGCCGCATTCGTTCCCGGGCCAGTCAGCGTGCACGCCCCTTCATCTCCCAGGCACTGGCCGCTGCACAAAGGGCAGGGGGACATATCTCGCGCAAGGGAAACGTCATCTCCTCGCGCGCCTCGACGTTCGGTCGTGGCAGGTCGGCGAGCATCCGCGCCAATCGGCTCATTAACGGCCGCTCACGCGGCGCCGTCGTAAAGGCACGCGTTGTCCGGCAGTTCAGGGGATCGACGCCGCTGGCCGCCCATCTCAAATATCTTGGTCGCGAGGGTGTGGCCCGCGATGGCGAAAAAGCAAAAATGTTCGGGCCGGACGAGGACGGGGCTGATCATGATGCCTTCTCAGAACGCTGCAAGGATGATCGGCACCATTTCCGTTTCATCGTCTCTCCTGATGATGCCCAAGAGTTGGGTGACCTCAAGAGTTTTGCTCGCGGCCTCATGGTCGATATGGAGCGCGACCTCGGCACCAACCTCGACTGGATCGGGATCGATCACTGGAACACCGAACACCCTCACGTCCACATTCTGGTGCGCGGCGTGGCCGATGATGGCGAGAACCTCGTCATCTCACGCGACTACATCCGCCAGGGCATGCGCGACCGAGCAAGCGACATTCTCACCCAGACGCTGGGGCCTCGGACCGACAATGACATCCGCCGAACAGTCGAACGGCAGATCGACACCGAGCGGTGGACACAGCTCGATCGCCAGCTTGTTCGCGATGCCGATCGCCTTGGTATCATCGATCTCGCGCCGCTCCGCAGCCACGAGCCCGACGAGTTCCTCACGCTTAAGATCGGGCGGCTGCGCAAGTTGGAAGGGCTTGGCCTCGCCAGCGAGATCCGTCCTGGCCAGTGGACCATTGCGGAGGAGGCTGAGACGACGTTGCATGCGCTCGGCGAGCGTGGCGACATCATCAAGCGCATGCATCGCAGCCTATCCGGCCGTGGCGCCGAGAGACGCGCGGCCGACTATGTCCTTGCAACTGAGCAGACAGCCAATCCTGTCATCGGTCGGCTGTTGGAGCGGGGGCTCGACAACGAGCTGCGGGGCTCGGCATATGCAGTCGTCGATGGTGTCGACGGACGCGTCCATCACATCCGGTTTCAAGATCTCGACGCAACCGGAGATTCCGCGCCGGGCTCGATCGTTGAACTGCGCCGCTACGAGGATGCAAAGGGCCGCGGTCGTGTCGCGCTCGCCATCCGTTCAGACTTCTCCATCGAGGAGCAGATCAGTGCCGGCGGCGCGACTTGGCTCGACCGTCAGCTTGTCGCGAGCAAACCCGCCGAAATCGGGGAGGGCGGCTTCGGCCAGGAAGTGAAACAGGCGCTTCAGGTTCGCACCGATCATCTTGTCAAGGAGGGCCTCGCACGACACGAAGGTCAGCGCGTCATCTTCGCTCATAACCTGATCGACACGCTACGCGATCGCGAGGTGAACGCACTTAGCGCTCGGCTCGCGGCCGAGACCGGACTGCCGTTCGCGAAAGCTTCTGAAGGCGACGAAGTAGCTGGCATCTATCGACAGAGGTTTTCGCTCGTCTCCGGCCGCTTCGCGATGATTGATGACGGGCTCGGCTTCGGGCTTGTGCCTTGGTCGCCGTCTGTCGAGCGGCAGCTGGGAAAGCATGTTTCCGGCCTCATCGGTGCAGGGGGCGGAGTGGATTGGACCTTTGGAAAGAAGCGAGCACTTGGATTGTGAATCCAGACGATATCGTGCATCCGTGTCCTGCAGCGGAACTCCAGATCTGGTCAAACGGCATGCCGGTCGAAGTGATGATCGCCGCGCCCAAAAGCAGCCGCTCATTTAGTGCACCAAAGAATGGCTGCTGCGCCCGCGGGTGAGTTCGATCGAGTTCGCTAGGGTAAAGCGGAGGTCGCGTCCTGACGCAAGCGGTGCCGGCGAGACGGAACGCGCTTTGTGCGCGCGGCTGTCGCCGTCTTCCATTCCGCCTCGGAATAACAGCTAGTCGCACAGCGTCGCTACAGCCTATCTCGCTGAAGGCTCACTGTTCTTACAGGCAAAACGCCTCTGCGGACGCCGGGAGCGGATGATCAGTTGAGCGATGGAGACCATAGTGAACACAAATGTCCAAATCACCCCGCGAGCGGCGGGGGCTCTGGCTTTCAGCCCTGACGGAGTCCTCTTCTTGGGCGACAACAAGCTCGGAGCCGTCTTCGCCTTCAAGACGGAACGGGGCCAGGCCCCAGCCTCGCTGGATCCCTTCCTCTTCGAGTCGATTGACGAGAAGATCGCCGAGGCGCTGGGCGTGACGGTGAAGAGCTTGGTGATGAACGGGATGGCCATCCATCCCGTCACGCGGGAGCCATACCTGTCTGTCGGAGTGCGCAACGGCGATCGCCTGGAGCCCGCGGTCGTGAGCGTCTCGCTTTCCGGTGAGGTCCGCCCCTTCGATCTCTCATCGTCGAAGAGGACAGTACACAGGCTGACCGACGTTCCCGACGAGGACAAGACCTTTAAGTCGCGGGCCGGTTCTTTCCCCTATCCGCCGGCCGCGGTCTTCGACGAGAAGGCGCGCACGCCGCTCCGATCCATGACGATCGTGGATCTGAAGTTTCACAATGGCGATGTGTTCGTCGCCGGCGTCTCGAACCAGGAGTTCTCCTCCACGCTGCGGCGTATCCCCTATCCGTTCACTGGCGCCGCCAGCGAGACCCAAGTGGAAATCTACCACCTCGCTCACGGCCACTACGAGACGCGGGCGCCGATCCGGACCATGCAGTTCGCCACCATCAATGGCGAGGACACGCTCGTCGCCGCCTACGCATGCAGTCCGCTCGTCACCATTCCGGTCTCAGACTTGAAGCACGGCGCAAAGGTGAGAGGCAAGACGATCGGCGACATGGGCAACGGCCAGCCCATCAGCATGGTCGCCTTCCGGGATGGGGACGAGGACAAGCTGTTCATCACCAATCTCAGTCGCGGCCCCATGATCGTTCCGCTCTCGGGTATCCGCTCCGCTGAAGGCTACACGCCCGAGAACCGGCCGACCCAAGACAAGATGCTGGACCAACACCCTACCATGCCGGCCGGGCCGGTCGGCAAGCAGGTGCTGTTCGTCGGGTCGTCGTTGCGGGCCGACCTGTTCAGCGACCGCTTCTTCGTCTCCCTGACCCGCTACGCAGATACCGGCGATCTGACGCTCGAGACCCTGATGACCAGCCCGCTTCCCGGACGGTTAGACAAGATCTGGGTGGAGTTCGATTTCCCGGGCGCCCAGTTCCCACCGAAGCCGTCGGCGTGAACGGCGGGCGTGACTTTTGAAGGCGCCAGAGATGCGGATCCAAACTTCGCCAGACATGCCGATGCGCATCT
Organism: Mesorhizobium sp. M7A.F.Ca.AU.001.01.1.1; assembly: GCF_004022735.1. Lineage (NCBI taxonomy): Bacteria > Pseudomonadati > Pseudomonadota > Alphaproteobacteria > Hyphomicrobiales > Phyllobacteriaceae > Mesorhizobium > Mesorhizobium sp. M7A.F.Ca.AU.001.01.1.1. The sequence goes on along the minus strand of NZ_RZPF01000074.1, from coordinate 458 downwards.
CTCCTCAAGCCAAGGTCCTTCCCGCCAACATGCTGCGTTTCTATATACATTTTCCGAGGCCAGGAGAGGCGCACTTCGATCGTGACCAACTCTGGCTCCTGAACGACGAGGAGCAGGTTGTGCCTGACCCCTTCCTCGTCCTCTCACAGGAGCTCTGGTCCATTGATGGGTGCCGCCTGACGGTGCTGATGGAGCCAGGAAGGATCAAGCGCGGTCTTGGCGTAGATCCGTCTCACGAGCCGGCGCTTGTCGTCGGGCGCACGTACAGCCTTGTCGTCACGGCCCTCGGGCAAACGGTGCGTCACACCTTCCGTGTAAGCGGTCCCGTCCTGGAGGCGATCGACGAGGCGGCCTGGCGGATCGTCTCCCCAAATGTGGGGAGCCTCGATCCCGTCGCCGTACACTTCGGACGCGTTATGGACGCTGCCCTTTGCGAGGATGAGATCAGAGTCTTGACG
>NZ_RZPF01000750.1:0-3030 GCF_004022735.1 Mesorhizobium sp. M7A.F.Ca.AU.001.01.1.1 | reverse complement strand
GCTTTCTCCTGCCCGCCCCGCCTGTCAAGCTGGCCCACACGCCAAGGTGGCAATTCATCTTGCCTGCGGTCGGGTTATCGAGCAGTCTCCGTCGCAGCATCACCGTGGAGTAGACCGAGTCATGCCCTTCGTCTTTCCGCCATGGATGCGCATTGCCGGCGCGCTGTTCGGCTTCGTCGTGCTTATGGCTGGCAGTCAACCGGCGTCGGCACAAACGCTCGAGGAGATCAACAAGGCAAGCGGCTTCCACGAGATGCTGGCCGGCCTCGGCCCAAGCATAGTCGCCGGCATCAAATCCGTGCCGGGGCCGGAAAAAGTCAAGGAAGCCTTGTCCGCCGCCGCTGAAGGCGCTTTTGACGCTGACAGGATGGAGAAAGCCGTAGAGGCGCGGATGACGGGCCGGTTGCAGCCCGTCGATCTCACCGATCTGGCTGCTTTCTTCGATTCACCATTGGGCAGGCGGGTCACAGCCCTGGAGATCCAAGCGTCCGATCCGCAAGCCCTGGGGCGCAAGAAGATCGAAGGTCCGAAAATCCTTGGAGGACTTCAGGCGGGAGATCCGGCACGGCTCGCGCTGTACCGGAAAATCGTCGACGATACCAGCGCCGTGGACATGGCTGAAGCGATCGCATTGAACATGGGCTATGCGATGGTTTCGGGAATGCTCGCGGCAGCCGGGCAGCCTTTATCGGATCAGCAGATAATGGTGCTGGTGCATAAGCAGGCCGGCAACCTTCGTGAAAAAGCCGAAAAGGGGATCATGGAAGGAAATGCTTTCGCCTATCGTGACTTGTCGCTCGACGATCTCAGGCTTTACGCGGCATTTCTCGCGTCCCCTGCGGGCAGCCATTACTACGACCGGATGCAGACGGCACTCGGCGCCGTGATGACCGATGAGGCGCGTTCGTTAGGGCAGCGATTTTTCGTCGCTCTCGGCTACCGCAAGGCCTGAACAGCCCGTACATCCTTGCCACCAGCACTTTAGCGGAACAAAACGTAGACAGTTCTGGTCTTTCGCCACCGAATCACTACATTCGGGGCGATGTCCGGCTTTTCCGAAGACATGCCCTTTTTCGACGAACCCAATGCGCGGCCCTCGGCCCCGTCGGGTATCGCCGCGCGCGCCATGGCTGCCCGCAGCGGACACAACAACGCACCCGACTATCTGAAGGGCCTCAACCCGGAGCAGCGGCTAGCTGTTGAAACAACGGAGGGCCCGGTTCTGGTGTTGGCCGGCGCCGGCACCGGCAAGACCCGCGTGCTCACGACCCGCATCGCCCACATCCTCGCCACCGGCAAGGCGTTTCCGTCGCAGATCCTCGCGGTGACCTTCACCAACAAGGCCGCGCGCGAGATGAAGATCCGCATCGGCGTGCTGATCGGCGAAGGCAATGTAGAGGGCATGCCGTGGCTCGGCACCTTCCACTCGATTGGAGTGAAGCTGCTTCGCAGACATGCCGAACTCGCCGGCCTGCGCTCCGACTTCACCATCCTCGACACCGACGACGTCGTGCGGCTGATCAAGCAGCTGATCCAGGCCGAAGGTCTGGACGACAAGCGCTGGCCGGCCAAGCAGTTCGCCCAGATGATCGACGGCTGGAAGAACAAGGGGCAAGGCCCCGCCGACATTGCCGAGGGCGACGCGCGCGCCTTCGCCAACGGCAAGGGCCGCGAACTCTACAAGGCCTATCAGGAGCGGCTGAAGACGCTGAACGCCTGCGATTTCGGCGACCTGCTCTGCCACCCGATCCGCATCTTCCGCGCCAATCCGGACGTGCTGAAGGAATACCATAAGCGCTTCAAGTACATCCTCGTCGACGAGTACCAGGACACCAACACCGCCCAGTACATGTGGCTGCGGCTGTTGGCGCAAAGGCCTCAAGGCAAGCCGATCTCCCCCCTTGAGGGGGAGATTGGGCGCTCTTCGGCCGAAACCCGCGCCACCGTAAACATCTGCTGCGTCGGCGATGACGACCAATCCATCTATGGCTGGCGCGGCGCCGAGGTCGACAACATCCTGCGTTTCGACAAGGATTTTCCCGGCGCCACCATCATCCGGCTGGAGCGCAACTACCGCTCGACCGCGCACATCCTTGGTGCCGCCTCCCACCTCATCGCCCACAATGAGGGCCGCTTCGGCAAGACGCTGTTCACGGATCGCAACGATCCCGAGGATGGCAAGGTCAATGTCCACGCCGCCTGGGATTCCGAAGAAGAAGCCCGCGCCATCGGCGAGACCATCGAGGCCTATCAGCGCCAGAAGCACAATCTCAACGACATGGCTATTCTTGTCCGTGCATCCTTCCAGATGCGGGCCTTCGAGGATCGCTTCATCACACTCGGCCTCAACTACCGCGTCATCGGTGGCCCGCGCTTCTACGAGCGCCTGGAAATCCGCGACGCCATGGCTTTCTTCCGTGTCGTCGCGCAGGGCGCCGACGACCTCGCTTTCGAGCGCATCGTCAATGTGCCCAAGCGCGGCTTGGGCGAAGCCACCATCCGCCAGATCCACGACACCGCCCGTGCGCTGCGCATCCCTATGCTGGAGGCCGCCGCCAAGCTCGCCGAAAGCGACGAGTTGAAGCCGAAGCCGCGCGCCGCCTTGCGCGAAGTGGCGGCCAATTTCGAGCGCTGGCAGAAGGCGCTGGAAACCACGCCGCACACCGAACTCGCCGAGACCATTCTCGAAGAGAGCGGCTACACGGACATGTGGAAGAACGACCGCTCGGTGGAAGCCCCCGGCCGGCTGGAGAACCTGAAAGAGCTGATCCGCTCGATGGAGGAGTACGAATCGCTGCGCTCCTTCCTCGAGCACGTCGCGCTGGTCATGGACGCCGAACAGAATGCCGGGCTCGACGCCGTCTCGATCATGACGCTGCATTCGGCCAAGGGCCTCGAATTCGAGACCGTCTTCCTGCCCGGCTGGGAGGAAGGCCTGTTCCCGCATCAGCGCGCGCTCGACGAAGGCGGCCGCTCCGGGCTGGAGGAAGAGCGCCGCCTCGCCTATGTCGGCCTGACGCGGGCCAAGAA
>NZ_RZPF01000749.1:0-3034 GCF_004022735.1 Mesorhizobium sp. M7A.F.Ca.AU.001.01.1.1 | reverse complement strand
ATCTGCAGAAGCTGATCGGCCAGGGTTTCCGCGTTGCCGTCTGCGAACAGATCGAGGATCCGGCCGAGGCGAAGAAACGCGGCGGCAAATCGGTGGTGCGCCGCGATGTGGTGCGGCTGGTGACACCAGGCACCATCACCGAGGACAAATTGCTGGCGCCGTCGGAATCGAGCTTCCTGATGGCGCTGGGGCGGGTGAAAGGCGGAGCGGACCACTCCTTTGCGCTGGCCTGGATCGACATCTCGACCGGCGCCTTCCGCGTCACCGACACCACCGCCGACCGGCTTTTGGCTGACATCTTCCGTGTCGATCCGCGTGAGTTGATCGTTGCCGAGCCAGTGTTCCACGATCCGGAGCTGAAGCCGGTGTTCGACGTGCTCGGCCGCGTCGCCAGCCCGCAACCACCGTCACTGTTCGATTCGGCGTCGGCGACAGGGCGCATCGCCCGCTTCTTCGATGTGGCGACGCCGGACAGTTTTGGCGCCTTTTCGCGCGCCGAACTGTCGGCGATCTCGGGCGCCATTGCCTATGTCGAGAAGACGCAGAAAGCGGAGCGCCCGCCGCTGTCGCGGCCCGAACGCGAGGAGCAGGGTTCGACCCTGTTCATCGATCCGGCGACACGCGGCAATCTGGAACTGCTGCGCACGCTGTCGGGCAGCCGCGAAGGCTCGCTGTTCAAGGCGATCGACCGCACGGTGACCGGCGGCGGCGCAAGGCTGCTCGCCGACCGGCTGATGGCGCCGCTGACCGACCCGGCGGCGATCGGCGCCAGGCTGGACTCAGTGTCGTTCTTTCGTTCCGAAACGCGACTTTGCCAGGCGGTGCGGTCGAGCCTGAAGAGCGTTGCCGACATGCCCCGCGCGCTGTCCAGGCTGGCGCTCAACCGGGGTGGGCCGCGCGACCTTGGCGCGCTGCGCGCCGGCTTCGAGGCGGCAGGCGCGATCGCCGAAATCTTTGCCGCGACCGCCCTGCCCCCGGAACTTGCGGCGGCATTGGCCGCCATCCATGCACTGCCCCAAGCGCTTTCGCAGCATCTGATGCAGGCACTTGGCGACGAACTGCCGCTGCTCAAGCGCGACGGCGGCTTCGTTCGTGGCGGCTACCATGCCGATCTCGACGAGATGCGGGCGCTGCGCGACGAATCGCGAAAGGTGATCGCCGGGCTGGAACGCTCGCTGATCGACGAGACCGGCATCCGCTCGCTGAAAATCCGGCACAACAATGTGCTCGGCTACTATATCGAGGTGACCGCCAACCACCATGCTGTGATGACCGGCAGCGATGGCGCCAAGGCGCGCTTCATCCACCGCCAGACCATGGCCAACGCCATGCGCTTTACCACGACCGAGCTTGCCGAGCTCGAGACCAAGATCGCCAATGCCGCCGACCGGGCGCTCAACATCGAACTGGCCGCCTTCGAGGCGCTGACGACGGAAGCGGTCGGCGAAGCGGAGAAGATCCGTGCCGGCGCCGATGCGCTGGCCGTGCTCGATGTCTCCGCGGCGCTCGCGCTTCTGTCGGAAAGCGAAGCCTGGTGCCGGCCGGTGGTGGATTCGAGCCTTGCCTTCGAGATTACGGGCGGGCGGCATCCGGTGGTCGAACAGGCCTTGCGCCGCTCCGGCGAAGGCCCGTTCGTCGCCAATGATTGCGACCTGTCGCCGGAGGGAGCTGCCCGGAACGGCGCGATCTGGCTTTTGACCGGCCCGAACATGGGCGGTAAATCGACATTCCTGCGGCAAAACGCGCTGATCGCCATCCTGGCCCAGACCGGCTCGTTCGTGCCGGCGACATCGGCCCATATCGGCGTCGTCGACCGGCTGTTCTCGCGTGTCGGCGCCTCGGACGATCTGGCGCGCGGCCGCTCGACCTTCATGGTCGAGATGGTCGAGACGGCAGCGATCCTCAACCAGGCCGGCGAGCGCGCACTGGTGATCCTCGACGAGATCGGCCGCGGCACCGCCACTTTCGATGGCCTGTCGATCGCCTGGGCGGCGGTCGAATATCTGCATGAGAAGAACCGCTGCCGGGCAATCTTCGCCACCCATTTCCACGAAATGACCTCGCTGGCCGGCAAGCTGGCGCGTCTCTCCAACGTCACCATGCGGGTCAAGGAATGGGAAAACGACGTCGTCTTCCTGCACGAGGTCGGCAAGGGTGCCGCCGACCGCTCCTACGGCGTGCAGGTGGCGCGGCTGGCCGGCCTGCCGGAAGCGGTGGTCGACCGGGCCAAGGAAGTGCTGCACCAACTGGAAGAGGGCGAAGTTTCGGGCAAGACCAACCGGCTGGTCGACGATCTTCCATTGTTTTCGGTGGCGGTGAAGCGAGAAGCGCCGAAGCCGGTCAAGAGCGACGCGCTGGGGGCGGCACTCGGCGACATCAACCCGGACGAAATGACGCCACGCGAGGCGCTGGAAGCGCTCTACCGGCTGAAGGGGTTGGCGGGGACGTAGTCAGATCATCTCCAACCCGCGCTTGCGCGCTGGTGGCGGGAAGGCGCGGTCGAGATCGGCGATGTCCTGCGGCGCAAGCTTGATGTCGAGCGCAGCGACATTCTGGCGGACATGCTCCTCGCTGCTGGCCTTCGGGATGGCGATGACGCCCTCCTGATGCATCACCCAGGCCAGGGCGATTTGCGCTGGGGTCGCATTGTGGCGCCCGGCGATGGCTTCGAGCCTGGCATTGCGCGCCAACGCACCCTGCTCGACCGGAGAATAGGCCATCAAGGGGATGCCGCGCTGCCGGCTCCAGGGCGCCAGATCGAATTCGAGGCCACGCCGGACCAAATTGTAGAGCACCTGGTTGGTCTGGACATTGCCGCCATCGGGCAGGCCGATCAGCTCTTCCATCTCGTCGGTGTCGAAATTGCTGACGCCCCAGTGGCGGATCTTGCCGGCCTTTTTCAGGGCCTCGAAGGCCGCGACGGTTTCCGTCAATGGCACGCTGCCGGGCCAATGCAAGAGATAGAGATCGATGCGGTCGGTGCGCAGGCGTTTCAGGCTGTTTTCGCAGGCCCGCTGCACGCCTCGCGCGCGGG
>NZ_RZPF01000748.1:0-3039 GCF_004022735.1 Mesorhizobium sp. M7A.F.Ca.AU.001.01.1.1 | reverse complement strand
ATGCAGCACGTTGACTTCGAGCCGATCGCGCGTCAGCAGCGAATAGAGCAGACCCAGGCCGATCAGCGACCAGATACCCATGTAGACGTAGGTGCGTGGCCGAAAGATCTTGCGGATATGGAAATGCGCCACCTTGTCGGAGAACAGGCCATCAGCGGTCCTGACCTGCGACGGGTTGACTGAACTGGAGCCGCCCGCGGTCGCCAGCATCATGTTGGCGTTGTAGTCGGACAGTGTCGCATAGGAGATCAGCCCGCGCTCCTTGCCGAGCTTGTCCATGACCCCGTCGCAGGCGTCTATGCACAGCGCGCAGGTGATGCATTCCATCTGCTGGCCATCGCGGATGTCGATCCCCATCGGGCAGACCGCGACGCAGGCATTGCAGTCGACGCAGTCACCGACCGGCAGCCCTGCGGCAAGGACCTTCTTGGCGTGGCGAGAACGCGGTTCGCCGCGCCAGTCATTGTAGGTGACGGTGAGAGAACTTTCGTCGAGCATCGCTGCCTGGATGCGCGGCCATGGGCACATGTAGGTGCAGACCTGCTCGCGCATCAGACCGCCGAACGTGTAGGTGGTAGCCGTCAGCACGGCGACAGTGATGTAGGCGACGGGTGGCGCGGTGCCGGTGAAGAGTTCGCCAACCAGCGTCGGCGCATCGGCAAAATAGAAAATCCAGGCGCCGCCGGTCGCCGCACCGATGACCAGCCAGACGGCGTGCTTCGATAAGCGCAGCATCAGCTTGCGGGCGGTCCAGGGGCCTGCATCGAGTTTCATGCGAGCGTTACGGTCGCCCTCTATCGCACGTTCGACGACGAGGAACAGATCGACCCACACCGTCTGAGGGCATGCATAGCCGCACCAGGCACGGCCGACAGTCGAGGTGATCAGGAAAAGACCGACGCCCGCCATGACCAGGAGGCCGGCCACATAGAAGAATTCCTGGGGCCATATCTCGATGAAGAAGAAGTAGAAGCGCCGGTTCGCGAGATCGAGCAGGACTGCCTGGTCCGGGGCAAATGGACCGCGAGCCCAAGGCAGCCACGCAGCCAGGTAATAGATGCCAAGTGTGATCGTCATCACCAGCCATTTGAAGCGACGAAAGTTGCCCGAGGCGCGCTTCGGAAAGATCTTTTGACGCGCGGCATAAAGCGGCTTGCGGGTTTTGGCGGAATTGACAGTTTCTGTTTCGAGCCCTGTCAACTGCGTCTTGTCACGCATGTGCAACTCCACTTTCCCAGCCAATGTCAGGGGCACCTGTCGTAAAGCCTCGCCGTAGGATAGCCTTGCCGGGTTGTGCAGATCGCATTAGGGATGGTGTCGAGGCCCGGCTCACGCCGGGCCTCGTCCGCTTGGCAGGGGGGACCGAAGAATAGGACCTTCCATTCCTATTCTCCGCCGCCAAGCGAATGGACATAAACTGCAAGTTCCTTGACCTTGATCTCGCCGAGACGGCCAACCCAGGCCGGCATGACGCCCTGTTTTGGCGCACGGACCTGTGCGGCGATGGCTGTCTCACCGGATCCATAGAGCCAGATCGCATCGGTCAGGTCGGGGGCGCCGAATTCCCTGTTGCCTTTTGCATTGTCGCCGTGACAGGCCACGCAATTCTCGGCAAAGACCTTGGCGCCGGGTTGGATCAGACTTGCATCGCGGACCTTGCCGGAAAGGCTGGCCACGTAGGCGCTGACTTGTGCGATCTGGTCGGCGGTAATGATGTCGCCGAAGGCCGGCATTTCCGACAGGCGCGTGTCCGGATCGGATGCGAAGCGGATGCCGTGCGTAATCGTCTGCTGGATCTGCTCGGCCTTGCCGCCCCACAGCCAGTCGTCGTCGTTGAGATTGGGAAAGCCCTTGGAACCCTGGGCGCCGGAGCCATGACATTGTACGCAATTGACCTTGAAAGCGGCGCCACCGGCGGCGATTGCGAATTCGCGCAGGCCGTCGTCCGCGGCGATTTCCGAGACGCTCTTGGACTCCACCGCCGAGATATATTTGCCCTTGGCGGCCTCAGCCGCGGTCAGCTCGTTCCTGACCTCGTTGCGGCTGGAATAGCCGAGCACACCCGTTGTCGCCGAGTGCAACAGAGGCCATGCTGGATAGGCAATGGTGTAGCCTATCGCCCAGACAATGGTGACGTAAAAAGTGATAACCCACCATCTGGGAAGCGGGTTGTTCAGCTCCCGGATACCATCCCATTCGTGGCCGGTGGTCGAGACGCCAGAGATTTCATCGATATGCTCGTCGCTCATGATCACTCGTCCTCGAGCGGAATGCGGGCCGCTTCGTCGGCCAGCCTTCGGCTGCCGGGGCGTAGGGCAAAGGCGATGCACCCCACGAAGAACAGCGCCATCGCAACCAGGCCCCAGCTGTCGGCAAACGCCCGCATCAAATTGTAGGTCATCAGCGTTCTCCTCAGCGGTAGCCGGCGGCTTCGTCGTAATTTTTGAAGTCGACCAGTGTGCCAAGCATCTGCAGGTAGGCGAGCAGGGCATCCATTTCGGTGACCTGTTGCGGGTTGCCGTCGAAGTCGCCGATCTTGGCTTTTGGGTAACGCGCCTCAAGGCCTGATGTGTCGGCATTGGGATCGGCCTGCGCCGCCAGATCCGCATTGGCGTGGGCGATCATGTCATCGGTGTAAGGGACGGCTACAAGCCTGTTGGCGACCAGATGCGTCGAGAAATCCTTCACGTCGATCGGCGTGTCTTTCAGGAACCCATAGCTCGGCATGATCGATTCCGGCACCACCGAGCGCGGGTCGGTAAGATGCGCGACATGCCATGCATTCGAGTAGCGGTCGCCAACTCTGGCGAGATCCGGCCCGGTGCGCTTCGATCCCCACTGGAAGGGGTGATCGTACATGGACTCGGCAGCCAGGCTGTAGTGGCCATAGCGCTCAACTTCGTCGCGGAACGGCCTGATCATCTGGCTATGACAGAGGTAGCAGCCCTCGCGCATATAGATGTTGCGCCCGACAAGTTCGAGCGGCGAATAGGGGCGCATGCCTTCCACCTTCTCGATCGTGTTGTCGAGATAGAAGAG
>NZ_RZPF01000747.1:0-3045 GCF_004022735.1 Mesorhizobium sp. M7A.F.Ca.AU.001.01.1.1 | reverse complement strand
TCGGTGTGGCAACCATTGCCGCTGCGCTCGTCCACGGCCAGGCGCTGGCCGGCGTCGGCCTTGTCGGCGCCATGGTGACGCCGGTGCTCGTCGCCTCGCAGGCACCCAATCCCTGGGCGCTGTTCGGCTATCTCGCCATCGTGCTTGCCGCCACCGGCGTCATCGCCCGCATGCGCGACTGGAAGTTGCTGATGGCGGCTGCCTTTTTCGGCACCGGTGTCTGGACCATTCTCTATATGACCGATGCGCCGGGGGCGAACCTCTCTGCGATCCTGCTCATCGACGCCGTCACGCTGGCCGTGCTCGCCCTTGTCTGGCTCGCTCGCCGTGGCGACGAAACCACGCCAGACAGGGCTTTCGACTGGCCGTCCATCGTGCCTGGCCTGTTCGTCGCATTCTCGGCACTGGGCCTGTCGGTAGACCCGGCCTTTGCTGCCGCCGGCTATGCCTTGCCGGGCGCGGTGGTGATCGCCGCGATGGTGGCGGTCACGCTTTATCGTCCGCTGGCGCTGCCGCTCCTCTATGCCGCGGGACTGGTCACGGTGCTGATCTATCTCGGCATTATCCCGCCAACCTCGATCGCTTCCGATTTTTCGGGCGGCGCCCTGGGCGTCGACGGACTGCCGGTGGCCACGTCCAACGCGCTGACCTTGCGCATCGGCATCGCACTCGGCCTGGTCTTCATCGGCGCCGGCTTCTGGGCCGCGCGCCGGTTCGCCGCTGGGACACAGATACGTGCGGCCTCATGGGCGGCGTGGGGCGTCATCGTCCCGCTGGTCGTCCTGCTGGCGCTCTGGTTCACTTTCGGCAATCTCGACCGTGACCCTGTCTACGCCGCCGCAGCGGCACTGTTGGTCGTCATTTTCGCCGCCGGCGGCGAGTGGATCGCGCGGGCCGAGGAGCCGCCGCTCAAGGGCGGTGTCGCGGTCTCGTTTGCCCTGGGCGGCGCGGCCATCGCCGGGCTCCTGCTCATGCATATGGCTTTCGATTCCGGCTGGACCACCATCCTGCTCGGTGCGGCGGCCATCGTGCCGGCGCTGGCCACGCGCTGGCGCTCCTATCCGGTGCTCGGCTGGATTTCGGTCGGCGCGGTGATCGCGGTGCTTGGCCGTGTCGCCTTCGACCCGACCATTGTCGGCGCCGGCTTCCTGTCGACGACGCCGGTGTTCAACTGGCTGCTGCCGGGCTACGGCGTGCCCGCACTGGCCTTCGGCTTCGCCGCGTGGCAGCTAGCGCGCACCACCAACGGCCGACCGCGCCTTGCCATGGAAGCGGCGGCGGCGCTGTTTGCGCTGCTCACGCTCGCCATGCTGGTGCGCCACGCCATGCATGGCGGCGTCATCGACACGGGTGCCATGACGCTCGCCGAACAGTCGATCTACACCCTGATCGCCATCGGCGCCGGCGCCATCCTGGTCGCCATCGACATGCGCTCGCCAAGCTCGGTGCTGCGCTATGGTTCGATGGCCGCCGGTGTGGCCTCGGTCGCTTTCATCGTTGTCAGGCATTTCGTGGTGCTGAATCCTTTGCTTACCGACGAATCGACCGGCCGTATCCCGGTGTTCAACCTGTTGTTCCTCGCCTATCTCCTGCCGGCGGTCGCCGCCGGGGGACTGGCGCTCTACGCCAGGGACAAGCGGCCAAAATGGTATGCGCAGATGCTGGCCGTGGTGTCTGCCGCGCTTGCCTTCGCCTATGCCACGCTGTCGGTGAGGCGCCTGTTCAAGGGCGAATTCATCGGCCTGTGGAGCGGCCTCGGCCAGTTGGAAACCTACACCTATTCGGCGCTCTGGCTGGTGATTGGCGTTGCGCTGCTCTCAGCTGGCGTCTGGCTGAAATCGCAGGTGCTGCGCATCGCTTCGGCCGCGCTGATCGCGATCGCCGTGCTGAAGGTCTTCATATTCGACATGTCGGAGTTGGAAGGCGTACTCCGGGCGCTATCCTTCATCGGCCTCGGCGCGGTTCTGATCGGTATCGGCCTGTTCTATCAGCGGCTTTTGACACGGGCGGCGAGGGAAAACGGATAAAGGCAAGCAAGAACAATAAGATTTCACCCCGACCGGGAATAAATCGGCACTCGCCAGCGTTATCTCATTGCTTGGGTGACCGGGGCGGGAGACCGCTTCGCGCTGGCCGCTTGCGCCGCGCCCGGAAGGCGCGTTCAATCCAGATCAACAAGGGCGACCTCGAAACCAGCGGTCATGGACGAAAAGAAGGCAGCAATCCTTGGCGAAATACCGCGCCTGCGCCGTTACGCACGCTCGCTTTTGCGCGACCGCGACGCTGCCGACGACCTTGTCCAGGATTGCCTCGAGCGGGCGCTTGTGCGGCTCGACAACTGGCAGACAGGAGAAAGCCCCCGGAGGTGGCTGTTTACGATCATGCATCATTTGTTCATCGACCAGATGCGCAAGGTGAACCGCCGCGGCGAGGCGGCGATGTTGCCGCTGGAGGCGGGCGAGGCCGTTGCCCAGCCGGCAGAGCAGGTGGAGAGTATCGCCTCGCGCGAGATCATCGACGCGTTGCAGGCGATCAGCCCCGATCGACGCGCAGCTCTTGTCATGGTTGCCATCGAAGGTTTTTCCTATGCCGAAGCCGCCAACATTCTGGGCGTCCCCGCTGGCACGCTGATGTCGCGCATTGCGCGCGGGCGTGAGGAATTGCGTGGTTTGCTGGACGATACGGCGCGTCGCCGCGCGATAAGGATCGTCGAGAAATGATCCGCCGCGACTTTTCCGAACGGGACATCCACATGGCGCTCGATGGCGAGCTGCCTGCAGACGAGCGCGCCGCTTACGACGCCTGGCTCGACGCCAATCCCGAGATGAAAGCCAGGAGCGCCCGTTTCACCGCCGACCGGGCGGCGCTGCGTGCCGCCTTCGCCGGGGTGCTGGACGAAGCCGTGCCTGCGCGGTTGCGCAAGGTCGTGCTTGGCGAGGCGCCGGCAAGCCACCAGCGCGAGCGTGGCACAGCTGCCTTGACCGGCGCCTCGCCAAGCACGACCTTGCGCAACCGCGCAGGCACGGCTTCGTCCAGCACCCCGGC
>NZ_RZPF01000746.1:0-3061 GCF_004022735.1 Mesorhizobium sp. M7A.F.Ca.AU.001.01.1.1 | reverse complement strand
ATCCTGGCCATCTGCGTCGGCGCGGGCCTCGGCGTCGTCGGCGCGCTGCTGCAGACAGTGACCCGCAACGATCTCGCCGATCCGTTCCTGTTCGGCCTGTCGTCGGGCGCCGCCGCCGGTGCCGTTTCCGTCATCACCGTCTTCGGCGACAGCTTTGGCATCTGGACGTTGCCGGTCGCGGCCTTCACCGGCGGCATATTGGCCGCCGGCGTCGTCCTGCTGCTGGTCGCGCGGGTGAGGGGCCAAGGGCCGGAGCGGCTGATCCTCGCCGGCCTTGCCGTGTCCTTCATGTTCACCGCCTTGACCAACTACCTGGTCTTTGCCGGCGACCAGCGCGCCGCCCACTCCGTGTTGTTCTGGACGATGGGCGGCCTTGGCCTGGCGCGCTGGGACAATATCTGGCTCGGCGCGCTGGGTGCGGGCACCATTCTGGCTTACGCGCTGTGGAACCACCGCCGGCTCGATGCCTTCCTGGCCGGCGAAAACGCCGCCGAAAGCCTTGGCGTGCCAGTGGCGCGCATGCGCCGAATGACGTTTCTCGTCGCCGCCTTCTCGACGGCGATCCTGGTCTCTGTCGCCGGGGTCATCGGCTTCGTCGGGCTGATGATCCCGCATCTGTCGCGGCCGCTGGCAGGCCCCTTGCATCTGCGCCTGGTTGCCAGCTGCGCCGTCTTCGGCGCGGTGCTTTTGCTGGCCAGCGATCTTCTGGCCCGAACGCTGCTGCCGCCGCAGGAACTGCCGATCGGCATCATCACCAGCTCGGTCGGTGCGTTCTTCGTCGTCACCATGCTGATCCGCAACCGGCTTTGAGCGCCTTTGGCAACCGGTCGCCGGATCACACAGTCCAGAAATAGCGCACGATGTGGAAGAACACCGGGGCGGCGAAGACCAGGCTGTCGGTGCGGTCCATCATGCCGCCATGGCCTTCGATGAGATGGCCCCAGTCCTTGACGCCCTGGTCGCGCTTGATGGCCGAGGCGACCAGCCCGCCTAGGAATCCCATCGAGCAGGCGACGAAGGCCACGCCTGCCGCCTGCAGCGCCGAGAAGGGCGTCACGAACGACAACAGCGCGCCGAGCAGGCTCGCCGACACCAATCCGCCGATCAGCCCTTCCCAGGTTTTCGACGGCGAGACGTTCGGCGAAAACCGGTGTTTACCAAACAGCTTGCCGAAGATGTACTGCAGCACGTCGCTGCCTTGCACGACGATGATCAGGAAGGCGATCAGCAGCAAGGTGCGGCCTTCGAAGCCTGGCACGTCGAGTGTCAGCAGGGCGGGGACGTGGCTGACGCAATAGACCGAGATCATCACCGCCCATTGCTGCGCGGCGATCCGCTCGAGGAAGCGTTCGGTGTCGCCATGCAGCGCCGTGATGGCCGGCATCAAGAGGAAGCAGTAGACCGGAATGAAGATGACGAAGAGCCCGTACCAGGCGGTCCACACCAGCCAGTACTGAAACGGGATGATGATGCCGAACATGCCGAGCAGCACCCAATGGTCGCTGCGGCGCGTATGCGTCAGCGTCACGAATTCGCGCAGCGCGGCGAAGGAAATCAGCGCAAACAGGATGGTCATCCCGTAACGGCCGAAGAAGAAGGCGACCGTCATCAGCGCCACCATCACCCACCAGGCGTTGATGCGCTGCGTGAGATTGACAAGCGTCGAGCTCAGCGGCTTCGGCGCTCGCGCCGAAAGGATGGTGGCGACGATGCTGGCGGTGGTCAAAACCGCCAGCAGGCCGATGATCAGGATGGAGATCTCGTGGCGCATCAATCGTCTCGCTCGGGACGCGGGTTGAGCGCCAGAAGCGCGGCGTGGGCGCGCTCGAGAAAGGCGCGGCGTTCTTCGCCCGGGCCAACCGCGACAGGCGCGCCGAAAACGACGCGGCACAGCAGCGGCACCGGCAGGAACTGGCCCTTGGGCAGCACGCGCGACATGTTCTCGATCCAGCACGGGATCAGCTCGACCTCAGGCCGCGCCGTCGACAGATTGTAGAGCCCGGAGCGGAACGCCAGCAGCGGCTCTTCGGTCATGTTGCGTGTGCCTTCGGGAAACAGGATAAGCGAGTGCCCTTGGTCGAGAACCGACAGCATGATCTCGATGGGGTTTTCCTCAGGTCTCGTCCATTGCCGGTTGATGAGCACGGACGACAAGATGTCCTGCGCGATAAAGCGGCGCAGCCGCGACTTCCCCCAATATTCGCCTGCGGCAACAGCATGGGTGATCGCGCGCTCCCTTTCGCTGAGACAGGCCGACAAAAGGATGAAGTCGCCATGGCTGGTGTGATTGGCGAAATAGATGCGCTGCCGCTCGGAGGGCAGGCTGCCGTTCCAGATCGGCCGCACCCCGGTCACCATCCGGGCCAGAGCCGACAGGCCGACGGAGGTTACCGTCTGCAGCAAGGTGAAGGTCTTGAGCGAAAGCTTGTTCATCGCGGCGCCCAAAACCCTGCCGCCAGAAGCGCTGCGGCAAACAGAGCCAGGGCAGCGCGTTGCTTGAACAGCAAGCGGCTTGTGCCGGCCATGCGGTCATCGAGCAAGCGTGTCGCGAACGGAGCCGGTTTCAGGCGCATGCGCGCCAACATGTCATCCACCGCGGCACCGCCGGAAGCTTCGTCGTCATGGCTCGCCATCAGTCGGAACAGCAGCGCGTCGAATGCCAGCAATGCCGACAGCGCCAGCACAGCAACCGCGCTCGCGGCGGCGATCGACAAAGCGATGGCCGCGGGCAAGGTCTCGAAGGCACCGCGCGCCGACGCGGCTAGAGGCGCAAGGACATTTGCGGTCAGCACGATTGCGGCCGGCCACGCGGCCTGTCGCATCAGCATGCCGGCGAAGCGGTCGGTGCGGTCCTGATAGGTATTGCCTGTCATGACGCCGCCCGCCCAGTGGCCTCTGCAAGGTGGACCGGCCGGCCGGCGGCCGCGAGCATCTCGCGGGCGAGCGTCGGCGTCCCGGCCCTGCCGGTCGCCACCAGCCATTCGGCGACGACGCCGGCGCTGCGCTGGAAGCCGAGCGCGCAGCACACCAGGACGGTGCCGTCGCGGCGTGCATTCTCCAG
>NZ_RZPF01000745.1:0-3064 GCF_004022735.1 Mesorhizobium sp. M7A.F.Ca.AU.001.01.1.1 | reverse complement strand
GCCGATGCTGCCTGGCCCGCCGGCCGTCACCCGCCTGCTGCAGGCGCTCGGCCGGTTTCCGCGCAAGGGCTGCTATCTCTATGGCGGCAAGTGGATGGCCGAGCCGGTCTTCCCCCAAGGCATGAAGACGAACGGCCTGCTCGGCCTGTCCTCCAACCAGCAATTCATGGGCTTGCCCGCCGATGCGGCCGCAAGGCCAGGCGACTACGCGTTTCTAAGGCCGACGCAGAGCGAGGCCGTGCTGCAGCAATTCGGGTCGATCGCCGTGTTTTCCGGCGGAAAGGTCATCGATCGCTGGCCGGCGCTGCCGATGGCGTGATCGAGCTACGCCTTCACCGGTACCCAGATCTCCAGCCCGCCATTGCCGCTGTGGGCATCGAACTCCGGTCCATAGCGCTCGAATTCCGGTGCATCCGCGATTTCGTGACCGGAGTCGGGCAGCCAACTGTTCCAGATCGTGTTGATCGTCCGGCGGATGGATGAGATGTGCTCGCGGTGCGAGAACACCGCATATTTCTGCGCCGGCACCCGCACCCGATAGAAGTCCTTCGGCAGATCCGCAAAGCCGGACACTTCGACGCCGACGACATAGTCGAAATTGCCCGCGTCATCGCCGTTAAGGCAGACGCCGTAGAAAACGCCTGAGATCTCGCCGGGGATGTTGCCGATATAGGGTGCAAAACGCTGCCACTGCATCGGAATCCCGGCGCTGGTTTCGCAGCTGTAGCGTTCGCCGAGGCCGGCGATCAGGAACGGCCGGCTGGTCTCGAAGCGCGGTGGTTCGAGATTGGTGAGGAAGGACTGGTCCATCAGGATCGGCTCCACGAGGTCGAGGTTGTTGGTCGAGCCTTGCGCGCGCACCAGTTCCGGCGTGGTGCCGAACTGATCGCGGAAGGCACGGGTGAACGCCTCATGCGAGTTGTAGCCGGCGTCGAGCGCGACGACGAGGATGTCGGGCGCTCCGCCGGCCAGCTTGCGCGCCGCCTCGGTCAGCCGGCGTGAGCGCATGTAACCCATCACCGAGCGGCCGGTTGCGGCGCCGAAGGCGCGCGTCACATGAAAACGCGACACGCCGCTGCTTTGCGCGACATCGTCAAGCGAGATCGCCTCCGGCAGATGGCTCTCGACGAACCACAGCGCTTTCTCGGTCGGGTTCATGGGGCTCCTTTTCGCATTGGCCGGATCATCTTGGCGTTTCCTGGCGCGGCCAGTTTGATCGAAATTGCGCATTCCGTGCAATCTGCGCCGATCCCATGGGCTTTCGCTTGACAGCGGGCCGCGTCATCTCCTAAGAATGTTATGTTATTACATAAAGTGAGCGTGCAATGCCTGTTTCCCTTAGCTGGCCCACCACTTCGTCCGAGAAATCCATTGCGAAGCGTTTGGTGGAAATCTACGCTGAAGTGGTGATGGTCCCCGAGCCGAAAGGCGAGGGGTGAAAAGGGAACACGGTGAGGCCTGTTCAGGTCGAGGCCGTGGCTGCCCCCGCAACTGTAAGCGGCGAGCAAAATCCGTGAATGCCACTGGCCGGCAAGGCTGGGAAGGCAGGATGGCGCAACGACCCGCGAGCCAGGAGACCTGCCATCACTGAGTTGACCGGACGGGGTGTGCCGGGAGGAAACGCGAATCCCGGCCTTGTCGGCCGGTTCGCCAGCTTCCTTCCGTCGCCAGTTTTGGAAAGTGACGGAAAGTTGGACGGCTCCATCGATCATCGCATCACCATGCTCACACTTTGCCGTCCCCGCAATCCGGCGGGCTGCAGCCGATGAGCGCAGCGCTTCTCGAAGCCCATGACCTCTGTGCCATGGCGAATGGGCGGAATCTGGTCCAGGCGGTCAGCTTCTCGGTGGCCGCTGGCGATCGCCTTGCCATCATCGGTCCCAACGGCGCCGGCAAGACGACGCTGCTGCGCATGCTGTCGGGCATGCTGCGGCCAAGTTCCGGCGAGGTGAAGCTTGGCGGACGCGGGCTGGACAGGATTTCGGCCGCCGAGCGGGCGCTGCATATCGCCGTTGTCGGCCAGACCGACCAGCCCGATCCGCGGCTGGCGGTGATCGATTATGTCGAGCTTGGCCGGGTCCCGCACGCCGGGCTGCGGCGCAGGCGCGAGGAACGCGATATCGCCGTCGAGGCGCTGCGCCGGACCGGCCTGCTGCCGCTGCTTGGCCGCACCGTCGGCTCGCTGTCGGGCGGCGAGCGCCAGCGCGCCCAACTGGCGCGCGCCATCGCCCAGCAGCCCAAAATCCTGTTCCTCGACGAACCGACCAACCATCTGGACCCGCGCGCCCGCGGCGAACTGCTCGACCTCGTGGCAGGCTTTGAGATGACGGTGATCGCGGTGCTGCACGATCTGGCGCTGGTAGCACCCTTCGCCACCAGGGTGGCGGTGATGAACCATGCCCGTCTGCAAGCGCTCGCCGCACCGCGCGAAGCGCTGGCCCAACAGCTGATCCGCGAGATTTTCGGCATCGATGTGCTGCGCCTGCGCCATCCAACCGAGGATCGAGAGTTGACGGTGTTCGAGGTTCCGAACCGTGCCGCGCCGCCGTCGTGATTGAAGCCGTTCCATAGTCGACCCGATCCCACCCACAAGGAGCATACCCGTGAAACGCCTCGCTTTTTCGCTTGCCGTCTCGCTGCTGACCTCGACCGCCTTCGCCTTCCCGGTAACCGTCGACAGCTGCGGCAAGCCGCTGACCTTCGACGCGCCGCCGAAGCGCGCTGTCATCCACGATCTGAACATGGCTGAGATGGCTTTCGCGCTGAAATTGCAGCCGTCAATGGTCGGCCTGACGGGCATCACCGGATGGTACAAGGTCGGTTCCGAATTCAAGGCAGAGCAGGGTTCGATCCCGGAGCTGGCGCCGAAATATCCGACGCTCGAAAACCTCGTGGCCGTGGAGCCGGATTTCTTCCTCGCCGGCTGGTACTACGGCATGAAGCCGGGTGGCGAGGTGACGCCCGACACGCTTGCCCCGCACGGCATCAAGACGCTGGTTCTGACGGAAAGCTGCGTCCATCTCGACAAGAGCCGCCCCGCCGCCTCGATGGACCTGCTCTATGG
>NZ_RZPF01000744.1:0-3076 GCF_004022735.1 Mesorhizobium sp. M7A.F.Ca.AU.001.01.1.1 | reverse complement strand
GGGCTCGCTTTGCCGGCTGATGCTTTGTCGAAGGCATCAAAAGCAATGGCCGACCTCCTCCATCATGACGAGACGCAAACGTCCAAAGCTCGGACCGACCCCAATTCGTCTCTAGCGGCCTCAAACGATATTCGCTGACATAGGGTAGGTCAGCGTGCCTCCTGCAGGTGCGTTTGCATGCGGAGGTCAACCGTTACCCGACTGAAAGCCGATCGCTGGAGACCGCAGTTCGCGCACCATCGTTTTGAGCGGTGCGGGCGAGCGCCCGAAACTTCCTTTATCTGCTCGCCAAGGGAGCGTTCGCAACCGACGAGGGTGCCACCCGAGCGTTGATAGCAGACGCTTGGTGATGAAATCCGGCCTGAGGTAGAAACCGAATTTGTCGGCTCGGGAACAACGATGCCAAGACCATCATTCCCGGCTCTATGGTGTCACTCTTGGCCCTTGAGGTCGCTGTCGCCGTAGGCTGCCGCGGACACCGTTGAACAGCTGATCTCGGGAAGGGGAGGGGGGCCCATCTTCAAGCGGGGTCGGAGGCTTGCCAACGCGCTGTTGGGTGGATTTCATCTCCTGAACGAATTTCATGGAAATCAGCTCATCGACAAGATCCGAACTGGCCTGCTTCATTGCGATTGTAGATGGCATTCATCAGTGAGCCAATGATGACCCGGGCGAGGTCCGGATGGTTCTCGAGTGTGTTGAGTCGACGTTGATGAAGATGTCGATTTTGCCCGCTGCAACCTCGTCGGTCGCAAACTTCTGCCCGAGACGAGCGCGGCGTAGCTCATAGGACAGCCAGTGCGTTTCCCTGGATGCGGCCCCATAGATGCCCGAGAATGTCTCCGGTGTCATGTTGATGAAGCGGGCGACGTTTTCGCGGACAAATGCGCTTGGCGACGAGTCGCAATCCTGCAATCGGGTCGCAGTTTTGGTTCCGGAACCCATTGCGTCACGCCGCGCAGCAGTGGTTCGACGACGTCGTATGGAGTGGGTGTCGGCTGAACATGACACCGAGCTATCCGCTTGGCCTTCGGCGAATCGAAGCAATTCAGCACGAGCCCAGAGTCGGTGACATCGCCATATCTGTCCGCCCCGGTCGCAGGCCTTCTACCTTGCGGTTGTGCGCGGCTATCTCCCGCGAGGTCTGTGCGCCCGCGGAACCGGTCCGCTTTGGGAATTCCTAACTTCGCACAATCGATTCCGAGGGTAGGATCATCACAGCCTTCGTCGGCGGTGTGGTTCCTCCGGGCGATGGCTTCCTTCACTCCAGATACCCAGGTTCATATGACTCACGGTGGACGGGTTCAGGTCGACGGCATTCTCGGCCTTGCAAGGCCTATCCTCACTTTCATGCCTTGAAGCGCTGCATTCGCTTGGTTTCATCACCGGCGGTGTGGCCGCTGGCGCGATCGGCTGGAGCGGAAATCCGCTCGCCCTTTGGCAGCCCTGGCTTGCCTGGGTCGGGCAGCGCAGCGGGGCGAGGGCACATGTCTGTGCCACTCCTGTGGTCGAGGTCGAGGGCGTGAAGGTTGCGCCGCTGATCTTTTACGAGCAGCCCATCGATCGTCGTCCTTGCCATCCAAGAGGCGGGCCGCGCGAGCCTGGGCATCTCTGTTCGGTCTCTATCCAGCCCAATTGATCGTTGACAGAGGCGCTCTGGGAGCCTAGCGTATCCGACTGGTATAACAGGTATGCCACATGATCGGAGTTCTGATCAAACCGCGGAAGCTTTCGGAGGAGGTTGCAGCGCACCTCGAGCGGATGATCCGCAAGGGAGAGCTGGCCGAAGCCGACCGGCTCCCATCCGAGCGGGAACTCATGCGGCAGTTCGGGGTCGGGCGCCCTTCAATCCGCGAGGCCCTGCTGCATCTGAGCAAGATGGGGCTTGTCGAGGTGAAATCCGGCGAGCGCGCCCGCGTCACTCGGCCAACCCCCCAATTCGTAATCGACGCCCTCTCGGGGCCGGCGCGCCACATGATTTCGGCCCCTGGCGGGGTTCATGACTTCCAGAGCGCGCGTTTGTTTTTCGAAGTCGGGCTTGCCCGCAACGCCGCCATCAATGCCACGTCAGAGGATATTGAGGGCCTCAAGGAGGCGCTCGAAATCAACCGGCAGTCGATCGGGGACCTGACGCGCTTCGAGCGCACCGATGTGGACTTCCACTACGTGCTGGCGGTGATCACCCGCAATCGTATCTTCACAGCCATTCACGCGGCGTTGGCCGAATGGCTGCTGGAACAGCGGCGCACAACTTTGGCCAAAGGTGAAGACCGAAAGGCCTACGAGGCTCATCGCGAAATCTTTGATGCCGTCGCCGCGCGCGATCCAGACGCCTCCGAAGCGGCTATGCGCAGGCATCTGGAATATGTCTCCAGACGCTATCTTGAAATTGCGGGTGGCAAGGGATGAGCGGCTTCGTGGTCTGGGTCGATTTCCGCCTCAAGCCGGGTGCCCGGGGCAGATTCCGAGAGCTCGTGGACGCCAACGCGACCGCGTCGGTTCGCAGCGAAGCCGGCTGCCGCCGCTTTGATGTGACGCAGGCGCGCGGCGAGCCCGACCGGGTCCTGCTCTACGAGATTTACGACAGCGAGGCGGCATTCATGCTCCACTGCCGGACAGCCCATTTCGAGGAATTCAATTCGCAGAGCGCGCCGCTCGTCGACACCAAGCTGGTGACGATCTGCGACCTTGTTGTCGAAGCTTCGTCTTGAAGAACGCGTAGGCGCAATGCGCCCCTTGTGGGCGAACGGGAGGGAAGTTCATGTCGGAGCCAAGTCTCAAGGCGCTAGCGTCTCACAGACGCGTCAAGCTCGGGACCCTTGTCGCCGAGTTCGCGACGCCGGGGATAGGCCACATCCTGAAGTCCGCTGGCTGTGACTTCGCCTTTTTCGATATGGAGCATTCGGGCTTCAGCCTGGAAACGGTCAAGAGCGCGATCCGCTATTTCGAGGCGGCCGACCTGCCGGTTATGGTGCGTGTGCCATCGCAGGACTACCATTTCCTCGCCCGCGCCATGGATATGGGGGCCGAAGGATTAATCGCGCCGATGGTGAGTACCGTCGAGCAGGCGCAGCAC
>NZ_RZPF01000743.1:0-3098 GCF_004022735.1 Mesorhizobium sp. M7A.F.Ca.AU.001.01.1.1 | reverse complement strand
TCGCCGCAGCCACCAACTCTGTGAGGCGCGCCTTTGCTCGCTGACCAAGGTCTGCCTCAGCGTCGCACCTCGGCTGGATGCTCTCAGGCGCATTGAAGCCCACCAGCCGGGTCCCCTTGTCGGAACCGTTGAGGCGAATGGTGTCGCCGTCGGTGATAGTGAACTGCGAGCTTGCGAGCGGCGCCCGGTCTCCCGTGCCTGATCTCGCGAAGGACGGCATGGTGGGCCAAGAGATGTGCTCGCCCTTCTCGACGTATGAGTAGATCAGCGAACCGACGATCAGCGCCAGCGCGAAACCGAAGGCTCTGGTGAACCGCGCCGCCAAGTATCTCACCTCCCTAGCGACCCGGCTGCCTGGTCGCCGTGGCTCCCAATGCGGCGACGAAGTGGGACGGTATGGGGCTGTTTGGCTCCGCTCGAAGTTGCTCGATGGCGCGGAGCCTATTATCTCATAGAGCTTCGCAAACTGCTTTGGGCTTAGCCGTGTGCGTGGGCCGTACTTCGCCAGCCGGACGTGCATGTCGAGCAGGAATTGCCGCTGCCATAGGGTAAGACGGCCGCGAGTAAGCACAGCCTCGACACGGGACTTCAGGTCGTCCTCGGTCTCCAATCCGATACCTCACGCCTGCCTTACAATACTGCGCAGGCGGTTGGGTGTGAATAGGCGTACGCACCGGGCGGAAAGTTGCACCTCGGAGAGGCCTATCTGGAACACCGACGACCTAATCGCCTTCCGTCAAGGCTCCCCTCTAGGCCCCCCCTGACGTTCTCCCAGGTGTGGCTTAGGGGGATCAGGTACCTAGTAGTCCAAGCCAAGATGGCCTACAGCGTTGTTTCCCACGGAGTACAACGCAATGACCGATGAGCCGCTGCCAATCGCCCAGGCGTCACCCAGCAAGCCGCTCGCGTTCGGAGGCGGAATGGTTATCGGGGCGCTTGGCGGTCTCGTAGGTCTCGGCGGCGCTGAGTTCAGATTGCCGCTGCTGATCGGCCTGTTCAACTTTGGTGCGCTGGAGGCCGTGATCCTGAACAAGGCCATGAGCCTGATCGTGGTGGCAACCGCGTTGCCGTTCAGGGCTCAGACAGTCCCGTTCGGGGAGATCGCTTCACATTGGCCGATCATAGCGAACCTCCTGGCTGGAAGCCTAATAGGTGCCTGGCTCGGGGCCGGATGGGCGACCCGCCTTCGAGCTGAGACCCTCTACAAGACCATCTCGATCATACTCTTCCTCATCGCAGGGGTGCTGTTGTTCGGCCATAACGCTCATGCCAACAGTGCCTTGCTCAGCGGTCCAGCACAGTTGATCGCAGGGGTCTTCGCTGGGTTCATCATAGGCATCGTTGCGGCGCTGCTCGGGGTCGCTGGTGGCGAACTGCTGATCCCAACGCTGATACTGTTGTTCGGGGCCGACATTAAGCTCGCCGGCAGTCTCTCGCTTGCCGTGAGCTTGCCGACCATGATTGTCGGGTTCGCTCGCTACAGCCGCGACCAGAGCTTCTCAGTCATCCGACGCAACATCGCGTTCGTATTGGTCATGGCCTGCGGCTCGGTTGTCGGGACGTTCCTGGGCGGGCAGATGCTTGGATTTGTGCCGAGCGGTGTGCTGCTGCCCCTGCTGGCTGCCATCTTGGTGATTTCAGCGGTCAAGGTCTGGCGTCACTGACGACGCAACATCCCTTCTTCCTCGGCAGCTTCCTCGAATGCTTGCCGAACGTCCTCTGGTGACGCCCGGTCCTCGAACGCGTCGATGCAGGCCTGCACCGCCTTGTTCCACTTCGGCCCCTTCCTGGGCCACTTCATGAGTTCCTCGGCCGCCCCCTCAACGTGACTGATGCCTGCCGTGATGCCGACCCTATCGGACCTCACGTAGACCGGAGGGTTGAACCAATGGAGAGCCATCAGAAGTCACCTCGGTCGACCCTACGTTTCAGGTCTGCAGCATTCAAAAGGTCGACCAGATCGTCGGCATACTCCATGTCGAGACCTGTGGCTGGATGACCATCAGGCTCAGCCGGCTGCCCGGTGAACACGTCGAACACCGTCCAGGTCCCATTCGGTTCCTTCTTGAGGTCGTACCGCTGCTGGGCCATCTGGGACCTCTTGGGTGGCAGCCTTTTGGGCTTGATCGATTGCATCAAGAAGCGAGGCTAGTGTTGGGGGTAGCTCAGGGTCAACCGTCAGGCCGAAGGCCTTCTGTATGTCTCGACGATTGTCCCCGTTGCGTATCGATTCACGAAGGTGGTCGGCCACGGTCTTGTGACCGGCTTTGTCGCGCTTGGCCATGAAGCTGTCCCCTAAACCCCTAAATTATTGTGTGACAAAAGCTCCGTTTAACGGCGCTCAACGTATTGTCAGACAATTGGTTCCATTAGGAGGTCGGAATATTTGATAGTAAAATGTGAGCGGGTGATCGGACAACTGGCACGCGCGCCGTCCCCCCGTGGGGGTGCCTCCCGGCCGTCATTGATCCGCGCCCGCGTGGGACGTGATGCGCGCGTGATCGCGGGCGTTCTCCCACACAATTCCCCACATGCAACGCGCAACACCATGCAATCCAAGGCTTGCCAAAGGATATGATATCCCTTCGATGCATTGGGAGGGTGCCAAGGGTGCGCCAAAGGGCGCCGACAGGTAGCCGGAAGGGTGCGCTATGTTTCGCCACTTGTCCGGCAATCGGTGTATTTGTCGGACACAAGGGTGTAGGGTGCCCGATGATCGCTGACCCATGCTTCCAAATCGTCTTATCCGGCGCGCTTCGCCACACCCTCGTTGAGACCCGTGTTAACATGGTTCGAGCGCGCGCCGCTCTTGCCGAAGCTCGCATGATCGTGAGGGATGACACTGCGCGCCGCTACCATGTGCGCCTAGGTCTCACCCTAAAGAAACCCTTTCGGCACCCTTGATCGGCCCCTAGCTCCGCGCGTTACGGCGGCGACCCATTCTTTTCCGTCCACAAACCTATACCTTTGTGAACATGCCGCTTGACATGTACACTTATCGTCCACTAAGTGATGTTCACCAACACTCTTAGAGGAAAGTGCACATGATCATCGGATACGCCCGTGTTAGCTCGACCGGACCAGACCTCGACACCCAG
>NZ_RZPF01000742.1:0-3106 GCF_004022735.1 Mesorhizobium sp. M7A.F.Ca.AU.001.01.1.1 | reverse complement strand
TTCCTTGACTGGTGAGAGCAGCTATGCTACATTTTTACCTATGGTGCTGATTTGCGCCAGTGACCCGCCGCCCAGGCGGGTTTTTGCGTTTGATGTTCATCAACCAACGAAGGCCCCGAAGCGTCGTGGGCCGGATCGTTGCCCTGCCACGACTATCGCCGGGATTTTCACCACCCCCTCAGGCTGATAGGCTCGGCCAATCCCGGGAGGAGAGAGCGATGCCGGTCAATCTCGACGAGCTGAAGAATGCCAGCAATCTGCGCGGACGCGGAGCGCGAGCGGGCGGTGTCTTCGTCGCACCCGTCGATGGTAGGGCGCATGTCTCTGGCGAACGCAGCGTGCCGCTGCTCGACAAGACCATCCCCGCGCTGTTTTCCGAGACGGTCAGCAAATATGGCACGCTCGACGCCGCCGTCTTCGTCGACCAGAACAAGCGCTTCACCTGGAGCGAACTTTCGGACACGGTGGATGCGCTGGCCGCCGGCTTCCTGGCACTGGGCCTGGCAAAGGGCGATCGCGTCGGCATCTGGTCGCCCAACCGCTGGGAATGGCTGGTGACGCAGTTCGCCACCGCCCGCATCGGCCTGATCCTGGTCAACATCAACCCGGCCTACCGGTTGACCGAGCTCGACTATGCGCTGAACAAGGTCGGCTGCAAGGCGCTGGTCACCGCTGCCAGGTTCAAGACGTCAGATTATCTCGGCATGATCGAGACGCTGGCACCCGAGATCGCCAAGGCCACGCCGGGCAAGCTCAAGGCACAAAAACTGCCGGCGTTGAAGATCGTCATCCGCATGGGTGACGAGAACTCGCCCGGCATGTTCAATTTCGGTGATGTGCTGGCCATGGCCGGGCGTGACGAGCATGACAGCCTCGACCGCATCTCTGAGAAGCTGAAGCCGGGCGAAGCCATCAACATCCAGTTCACCTCAGGCACCACGGGAGCCCCCAAGGGCGCGACGCTGACCCACGGCAACATCGTCAACAACGGCAATTTCGTCACTTCGGCGATCAAGCTGACCGCCGACGACCGGCTCTGCATACCAGTGCCGCTCTACCACTGCTTCGGCATGTCGATGGGCACGATGGGTTGCGTCTCGAAAGGCGCCACCATGGTTTTCCCGGGAGAAGGGTTCGACGCCGGCGCCACGCTGAAGGCGGTGGCTCAGGAACGCTGCACCGGGCTCTATGGCGTACCGACCATGTTCGTTGCTCTGCTGGATCATCCGGATTTTTCCGCCTTCGATCTCTCCAGCCTGCGCACCGGCATCATGGCCGGTTCGCCATGCCCGATCGAGGTGATGAAAAAGGTGGTGTCGCTGATGCATATGGAACAGGTGACCATCGCCTACGGCATGACCGAGACCAGCCCGGTGTCGTTCCAGAGCGGCGTCGACGACCCCCTGGAAAAGCGCGTCTCGACCGTCGGGCGCATCCACCCCCATGTCGAGGTCAAGGCGGTCGATGCCGATGGCGCTACAGTTGCGGTCGGCGTACCGGGTGAGCTTTGCACGCGCGGCTATTCGGTGATGAAGGGTTACTGGGACGACGACGACAAGACCCGCGAGGCGATCGACGCCGACGGCTGGATGCACACCGGCGACCTCGCCACCATCGACGCCGAGGGCTATTGCAACATCGTCGGCCGGGTCAAGGACATGGTCATCCGCGGCGGCGAGAACGTCTATCCCAGGGAGGTCGAGGAATTCCTCTACCGCCATCCAAAGGTCAAGGAGGTGCAGGTGTTCGGTATTCCCGACGCCAAATATGGCGAGGAGCTGTGCGCCTGGATCGTGCTCAAGCCCGGCCAGATCGCCACCGAGCAGGAGGTCAGAAACTTCTGCGCCGGCCAGATCGCCCATTACAAGATCCCCCGCCACATCCGCTTCCGCACCGAATTGCCGATGACGGTGACCGGCAAGCCGCAGAAGTTCCTGATGCGCGAGGCGATGGTGGAGGAACTGGGCTTGGTGACGCAGAAGACGGCGTGAACGGGTGAACGCTTCGATCTGTCGGTGCGCGAATGCAGCCACGGTTCGCAGCAGCGCGCAGGGGCTTGCATGAGCGGTTTCGGACGTTCGGTGACTTCATATGCGATGCCGCTGGCCGCCTTGGTGATGGCTGTCGCCGTCAGGGCAGGCGGGCTGTCGGCGGACGAAGGTTCGCTGGGCGTCAGGATACTCGTCGGAGCGCTTTCGAGTGCGATCATGTTCACCACCATTTTCGTGGTGCTCGACCACGCCGAGGCGGTGGCTCGGCGTGTAGGAGAGCCCTACGGCACATTGGTGCTGACTTTTGCCGTGACGGCAATCGAGGTGTCGATCATCGTTTCCATGATGCTGCATGGAGAGAACAACCCTACGCTTGCACGTGAGTCCGTCTTTTCAACGGTGATGATTGCATCTACCGGCGTCGTCGGCACGTGTCTTGCGCTTGGCGGCTGGCGCCATCGCAAGCAGGCAATTGTTCGACAAGGGACCAGCGCATATTTGGCGGTTCTGATCGCGCTGACCATCATGACGCTTATTCTGCCGACCTACACACAAGCTACGGGGCCGGGCACATTTTCGGCAGCTCAACTTGGCTTTGTGAGCGTGCTTTCGGTGCTGCTTTATGCAAGTTTTGTGTTCGCGCAGACTGTCCGCCACCGAGAAGACTTTGTCGAAGGGCAGGCCCACGGCGTTTCGCTGCGGACTGCTCCTCACGAAAGCGTCTTTGCCAGCGCTCTGTTGCTGATGGCCGGCCTGATCGGCATTGTCATGCTCGCCGAGCAGGTCGCGGCAAGCGTCGAAGATACGCTCGTTGCCTACCAGGTGACCCAGGCTGACAGTATTGTGGGGGCAATGATCGCCGGGCTGGTGTTGATGCCGGAGGCCATTTCGGCGGTTCGCGCTTCACTCAACAATGAGCTGCAACGCGGTTTGAATGTCGCGATGGGTTCCGCTTGCGCCACAATCGGTTTGACAATACCGGCGGTCGCAGCCGCCAGCCTGCTGACGGGCAGAGGGTTAACCCTGGGGCTTCCAGCGACTGACACAGTGCTTTTGATTTTAGCGCTCTTCATATGCAATGTGAGCTTTAGTACTGAAAGAACAACATTCTTGAC
>NZ_RZPF01000741.1:0-3115 GCF_004022735.1 Mesorhizobium sp. M7A.F.Ca.AU.001.01.1.1 | reverse complement strand
ACGATGTCGATGGCTGCCGCGCTGGAAAGAAAGGCCGGCGGCCATGCCGACCCGCATCGCGATTTCAGCGGTCATCGGAAACTTGTTGGCGCGTCCGCGAATGCCGTCCGTGCCGAAATAATTCCCTGCCATGCCAGTCAGCTTCCTCGACGTTTCTTCCCCGGCACGTCATGCCACAAGTGGCCAGGGCGCTATGATCACATTGTGTGATTATACGTTACCAATCCTTAGAAAACCATTGTTGTGCACTGCACACAACGTGGCCGCAACCTGACATGCCCAGACTGCCATGCTGCAATATACAAGTCATTCGAGCCTTTCAGCGCGGATGCACCAGGAAAATCTTGCTCTGAACCAGGCAACGGACAACGATTTCATCACCTTATCGGGAGAAGCCGATTTTCGGCGATATATACGCCACTTAGCATCTGGCGCAACCGACCGTTGAGCGTTATTGATTTGCAGGGACGTATCATGGGCTGCTGCAACGGAGAAACGCTATGCTCATCCACCGACTTGCCACTTTGACCGGCCTCGCCGTCGCGACCTTGTTCCTGGCCGCGCCAGCCAACGCACTGACGATGGCCGAGTGCAGCACGAAGTATAACGCCGCCAAGGATGCGGGGACACTGGCCGGAGCGACCTGGAACCAGTTCCGCAAGGCTCAGTGCGGTACCGACGCCGCAGCGACGACCGACGCCAAGCCGGCCGATGCCAAGAAAGCGACCGACACCACGAAGGCTGCCGCCGCGGCGGACGACAGCACGGCCAAGGGCCTGACGGCGAAGGAATGCAGCACCAAGTATCAGGCGGCGAAGGCTGCCGGCACGCTGAACGGCATGAAGTGGAACGACTTCCGCAAATCCGAATGCGCCGCCGGTGCATCCGCCGCTGCCGCCGCCAAGCCGGCGACCACCAAGGCCGCCGCGGCTCCCGCCGCTCCCGCAGACAATGGCGGCAAGGGCCTGAGCATGGCCGAATGCAGCACCAAGTATCAGGCCGCCAAGACGGCCAACACGCTGAACGGCATGAAGTGGAACGACTTCCGCAAGACCGAGTGCGGCGCAGCCGCCTCGGATGACGACACCGTGCCGGCCGCCGACGAGGCGAGCTACACCAAGGAGCCGGCGAAGCCGACGACGGCTGCGCCCAAGGGCGTCACCTTCCCGTCCGCGATCTCGCCGAAATATACCAGCGAGACCCCCGGAAAGGGCCGTATGCACACCTGCCTCGACCAGTACTATGCCCTCAAGGACGCCAATTCGCTTGGCGGCCTGAAGTGGATCCAGAAGGGCGGCGGCTTCTACAGCCTGTGCAACGCCAAGCTGAAGAGCTGATCGCTTAGCCATAGTCTCCAAACAAAGGCCCGCGCATCGCAAGATGCGCGGGCCTTTTTTGTTGCGCGAAGACGCACACTGCCTTGCTCGCATCTGCATGTCGCCGGGCTGCCGGCATCATCAATTCGCCTACACTGCCCACCGCCAAGCTCATCGGTAGTCCGTAAAGATTCTGGTTGAACATATAGAGAACAAACCATATACAAAAAGACGTCAAACTTATTATCAACCAGGAGGGTCTTATGCACGGTTTGAAATTGGCGGTATTGGCTGCGACCGCATTTGTCGCTTGGAGCGTCGCCCCCGCAAGCGCACTGACGATGAAGGAATGCGGCGAGACCTATCGAACAGCCAAGGAAGGCGGCACTCTGAACGGCATGGACTGGACGGCTTTTCGCAAGGAGAAGTGCGCGACATCAGCAGCGGACAGTGTCAGCGAGGATACGGTCAAAACCGAGCCGCAGACGAAAAAAGAAACCAGCGCGGCGGTCGCCCCCACTGTAGCGCCCGCGGGCGTGACATTTCCGACCACGCTGGCCGCCGAGTTCAAGACCGAAAAGCCCGCGAAGGCGCGCATGAAGACCTGTCTCCAGGGCTACCATGGCAACAAGGACGCGGGCACGTTGAACGGCCTTCGCTGGATCCAGAAGGGCGGCGGTTATTACAGCCTGTGCAATGCCAAGCTGAAGAGCTGAGCGACAAGACATCTGAAGAAGAGAAGGCCTGCGAACCGCAGGGTTCGCGGGCCTTTTTGTTGCCTTCGAGGGCACGCCAGCGGCGACGTTGCCAATCTCCCCCTTGTGGGGGAGATTGGCTATCACCTAGACTTTCGCCAATCGTCACCGTCGCAGATGCGAGGTCGCGGACAACTCCTCCCCAACGCCAAAAACAAAAAACGCCGCGGAGCAAGCCGCGGCGTTCGATGAAATCGGTGGCCGAACTCAGCTCGACGGCTGTGGTTCCATACCGCCTTCGGGCTCAGGACCCTTCTTGCGGCGGCCGCCGGACTTCGGCACGGCCGAGCCACGACTTGGCGGCGTATCGTCGCCGAGGTCGCGTGCGGGCTTGTGGCCGGCGATCAACTGCTTGATCTCCTCGCCGGACAGCGTCTCGTATTCCAGCAGGCCCTGAGCCAGCGCGATCCATTCCTTCTTCTTCTTGGTCAGGATGGACTTCGCCGACGAATAGGCCTCATCGATCAGGCGGCGCACTTCGGCGTCGATGATCTGCGCCGTTTCTTCCGAGACGTTCTGCGTGCGTGCCACCGAATGGCCAAGGAACACTTCTTCCTGGTTGTCGCCATAGGCGACATGGCCGAGCTTGTCGGAAAAGCCCCAGCGCGTGACCATGGCACGCGCCAGCTTGGTCGCCTGCTCGATATCCGAAGAAGCTCCGGAGGTGATGTTCTCCTTGCCGAACTTGAACTCCTCGGCGACACGGCCGCCCATCATGATGGCGAGCCGCGAGATCATGTATTTGTAGCTCATCGAATAGCGGTCGCCTTCGGGCAACTGCATGACCATGCCGAGTGCACGGCCGCGCGGGATGATGGTGGCCTTGTGCAGCGGATCGGCCGACGGCACGTTGAGCGCGAGGATGGCGTGGCCGGCCTCATGGTAGGCGGTCAGTTCCTTCTCGGCCTGCGTCATGGCCGACGAGCGGCGCTCGGCGCCCATCATGATCTTGTCCTTAGCGTCCTCGAATTCAGCCATGGTGACGAGGCGCTTGTTGCGTCGTGCCGCCATCAGCGCGGATTCGTTGACGAGGTTCATCAGGTC
>NZ_RZPF01000073.1:0-13401 GCF_004022735.1 Mesorhizobium sp. M7A.F.Ca.AU.001.01.1.1 | reverse complement strand
CAGATCCTAACCTGTGGCCATCTGCCTGCGGAGGCGCGGCAGGCATCGGTTCTGCGTAGCGCACCGCGTCTCCGTTTTCTAACCAGCAGACAGGAGCAGGGGGAATGAACATTCAGGCAGTCGAAATCGTCCGCGATCATAGTGCGGCAAGCCGGAATGTCGGCTGCAGGCTCTGCGGGTCGCGCCTGCGCCACACCCTGGTCGATCTTGGCATGTCGCCGCCGTGCGAGAGGTTCCTGCAGCCCGACCAGCTCGACCAGATGGAACCTTACTACCCGCTCAACGTGCTTGTCTGCGACACGTGCTATCTGGTGCAGCTCAAGGAGTATATGAGCCCAGAGACCATCTTCAGCGAATACGCCTACTTCTCTTCGTTCTCGACCAGCTGGGTGGCTCATTCGAAACTTTATTGCGAGACGATCACACGACGCCTTGGGCTTGGCCCTGACAGCCTTGCGGTGGAACTCGCAAGTAATGACGGTTACTTGCTGCAGCATTTTCTGCCACTCGGCGTTCCTGTGTTGGGCGTCGAGCCGGCAGCCAATGTCGCGCGCGCCGCGATCGAGAAGGGGGTGGCCACCTGGGTCGACTTCTTCGGCGTCCGGCTGGCAAATCAAATGGTGGGCGAAGGACTTCGCGCGGACCTCATCATTGGCAACAACGTCCTGGCGCAGGTGCCAGACCTCAACGACTTCGTCGCCGGGGTGGCGATCCTGCTCAAACCGGAGGGCATGGTCACTCTCGAATTCCCACACATCGAGCGGCTGATGGCGGAGAACCAGTTCGACACCATCTACCACGAGCATTTTTCGTATTTCTCACTGTTGACGGTCGACCTGATGGCGGCCCGTCACGGGCTGCGGCTGATCGATGTCGAGGAACTTCCCACCCACGGTGGGTCGCTGCGGGTCTATCTCTGCCACGAAGGCAGTGCCTGGCCGAGGA
Organism: Mesorhizobium sp. M7A.F.Ca.AU.001.01.1.1; assembly: GCF_004022735.1. Lineage (NCBI taxonomy): Bacteria > Pseudomonadati > Pseudomonadota > Alphaproteobacteria > Hyphomicrobiales > Phyllobacteriaceae > Mesorhizobium > Mesorhizobium sp. M7A.F.Ca.AU.001.01.1.1. The sequence continues at coordinate 12,456 of NZ_RZPF01000073.1, read as the reverse complement.
AGGACAGCATCGCCCAATTGCTCGAGCGCGAAACCAGGCATGGGCTTGGAGAGATGTCGACCTACGCCTCTTTCGGCTACAAGGCGCAGCGCGCGAAGCGTGATCTCTTGGCATTCCTGATTTCGGCCAAGGAAGAGGGCAAGACGATTTGCGGTTACGGCGCGCCTGGCAAGGGAAACACGCTGCTGAACTACTGCGCCATCGGCACCGACTTCCTGGATTTCACAGTGGACCGCAACCCGTACAAGCACGGGCGTTATACACCTGGAATGCACATCCCGATCAAGCCCGTCGACGAAATCGACGAGGCTAAGCCAGACTACATCCTCATCCTTCCGTGGAATCTGAAGGACGAGATCATTCAGCAGATGCGCCATGTCGCCGCTTGGAACGCGAAATTCGTAGTGCCGATTCCTTTCGTGACCGTAATCGATCCGTCGGAGTACGAGAAATGAAAGTCATTCTTTTCTGTGGCGGTCGCGGGACCCGCATTCGCGACTATTCCGAAAGCATCCCAAAGCCGATGATACCGCTCGGCCACCAGCCGATCCTGCGCCATGTCATGCAATGGTACAGTGACTATGGGCATGACGAGTTCGTGTTGTGTCTGGGCTACAAGGCCAACGTGATCAAAGACTTTTTCTTGAACACCCGGCCGCAAACGTTTTCCGATTGCGTGGTTACGCGAGGAGGCCAGGACGTCAAGCTCCTCGGCGACACAATCAAGGACTGGAGCATCACTCTGCTCGATACCGGTATTTGGCGCAGCATTGGAGAGCGCCTGTGGGCTGCGCAGGATCACGTCAGGAACGAGAAGATGTTCCTGGCCAACTATTCCGACGGCCTGACCGATGTCGACTTGGACGACATGATCAGAAAATTCGAGGCCAGCGGCAAGATCGGCTGCTTTCTGGCAGTGCACGCGCCGCTGACTTACCATTTGGCCGACATCGCGGAAGATGGCCGCGTGCGCGAGTTTCGTGCGGCCGAGACATCGGAGATCTGGATCAATGGCGGCTACTTTATATTCCGTCCGGAAATTTTCAACTACATGCGCGACGGCGAGGAACTCGTTGTCGAGCCGTTCAAGCGTCTGATCGATGACAACATGCTGATGGCGTACAAGCACGAGGGTTTCTGGCGTTCAATGGACACGCTGCGCGATTGGCAATCACTCGAAGACATGGTCGAAAAGGGCGACATGCCCTGGAGTATGATAGCCACCGCCGAGAAGAATAGGCGTAGTATGGGGTTGGCCGCATCATGAAGGGGCTTGGTCTCGCGCGTGGCGGCGAGGAACTCTCGATTCTGTGCGTCGGGGCCCATTCCGACGACATTGAGATCGGCGCGGGAGGCACAATCCTCAGTCTGATCGCGTCGGAGGTCAAACTTCACGTCCACTGGTGCGTCTTAAGCGCCGGCGGCCAGCGGTCGGCCGAAGCCAGGGCTTCGGCCGAAGCCTTCCTCGAAGGATCCCATTCGTCCACGATCGACGTTGCGGATTTTGAAGACGGCTATTTCCCAGTTCACAGCCGATCGATAAAGCATTGGCTGATGGACGTAAGATCAAGGGTTCATCCCGACGTGATATTAACCCATGCCAGGTTCGACGCCCATCAGGACCATAGGGAGGTCAACCAACTGACCTGGAACGTTTTCCGCGATCACCTTGTGCTCGAATACGAGATTCCGAAATGGGACGGCGATCTTTGCCAACCCAATGCGTATGTGCCGATTGCAGCCCACGTGCTGGAACGCAAGATCCAACTCCTTCACGAGCACTTCGGGACACAGCGCTCAAAGGACTGGTTCGATCGGGAGACATTCGCCGGGCTTGCGCGGTTGCGTGGAATGGAATGCCGGGCACCCGAGCACTTTGCGGAGGCCTTCACGCTTAGGAAGGTCAAAATATTGTAGCGATAGCCCTCCGGGGTCGCTGTCGCAAGGATTGGTCCCCCAGGACGGCACGACCAGTTCCACGAGAGAGCAGTAACCTGGTCCTCGCCATTGACGAAGTGTCACTTCCGGCTGGTTGCTGGACAGTGAGGCAGGAGTGCTTTGGACGCCTCGCAATGGTTAGTCTTTAGGAACAGGACATATGGGAGCTGGCTATATGCGGGGCGTCCACCACGGGTGTCCAGCGGGACGGAGGTCCCTCAATTGTGCAGCAATCATCCCCCAGATCAGACGCTACGCGAGAGCAAAACGGCCCGCACGATTTAACCAAAGTTAGCGTCTCATTTGCTTCGTCACTCCACAGCCAGAGATCCTTCGGCGAAGAGATCGTTGACCTTGTAAGCGACTTCCGTCCGGTTGGTCGCCTTAAGCTTTTTCATGATGTTGCGGATGTGCACCTTCACGGTGCTTTCTCTCAGGTTCAGCTCATAGGCGATGATCTTGTTCGCCTTGCCGCGTCGGAGCGCCTGGGCGACCTCAGCCTGTCTGAGCGTGAACATGCCTGTCAAAGGTGTTTCAAGGCTGCCTGAATCTATCAGGTGCCGCATGGACAGGACACTACTTGCAGGAACGAAAATGCCTCCTGCCACCGCAAGATTGATCGCCTCGACACAGACGTCGATCCCGACAGAGGTCGGAATGTAGCCACGTGCGCCACATTCGAGAGCCGCCAGTATCTGTGCAAGGTCTTCTGTGTCGGCCAAGATCACCACAGGCACCGACCTGAACTCGGACGAAATGCGCCTGATCTGATCCGCTATGCCATGGTCGGTGACTTTCCGGCCGCCCAGGTTGAAAAGAATGGCTGCAAGGATCATCCCCTCTTTCACGCGCCATTCGTCTATCGAACCCTTGGCCTCGACGGCCATGCCGAGTTCGTGGTCTTCCAAGGCCGATGCCAGACATTCGCGATCTAGCGCCCTTCCGTCCAAGATGAGGAGGCATTCTCTGCCTACTTGTTCATGGACCGTTGCTTTTCCGCCGGACGGAATTCCTGCCGGCTCTACCGAAGTGTATTTATGCAGTTCTACTGTGGAACTCATACTCTAACCCACCCTTTTCCCAACAAAATTCGCCCTGAGGCGGCAATTAGCCCCTCACTCGCCAGTTTCTTCAGAAAGTATAGTAATGCCCACCCGTTCTGAGAGCCTGGCTGGAATTGTCCAACCTGGTGCACCCGCTGTTCCTCATTCCCAGCCAGAACAGCGTGAGTAGCTTATGGGCTATTCACAAGCGGGCGCTAACATAAGTTAATTTTCGGTAAATTTTTGAGCCACGAAATCCCGACGCCTACCGGGAAACGCGAAGCCAGGGCGGCCGCGCCGCGCTTGTGCCGACACAGATACGCGTTGCGAAGGCTCGGGCTGAGGTGGCCACCTGAGGACCATCCTCCGTCAGCAAACACATATCCAGAACGGATCCGGCATTCTGGATCTCGGCTTCCAGCGCGTCGATCAGTCTTTCGACAGCTTTGCTGGCAATATGGCTGTCAGGGTACTTGGCTTTCACAGTGGCGCACTCGTAGATTTCCTTGAATTGCCTGACCCTGCTTGGGTCCGAACATGCGATATACATCGTGGGTGTCATATCGCCTCTCCTCCTTATGGTGGATTCTAGACAACCCGCCCGTTGCCAGCCTTCGGTCCGTCACGCGCATTTCTTAGTGCCGACATAGATGCGGCCATTCAGCCCAGGATCGCATTTTGCGCCGGCCACTGCCTTCACCATCAAGGGCAAGGGCGATGGAGACGAGCGCGTCCGCTACCTCCCTTCGCGGGTGAAGGCTACCCCCTTTGACTCTCTTGCGGGGGATACTCACCTGCCGAAAGATTGGCCATCGGACAGCTTGCTGTATCCGCTCACCGGGAACTCGATCGGCATGCAGGTGTCTTTGCCGGGACTGCTAGTATGCGCGGCTATTTTGCTTGTTGCGTACTATTCAAGGGGAATGCTGATCATTGGCTTGATCGCTTCCCAGGCTTTCGGTGCGACGGCCGTGATGACCCTGAGCTTTCTGGGTGGCTCATCCCCCTTGATCTACACCTTATTCGCGGGCCTGCTCGTCACGGCCGTCGCCGCGAGACGGCGTATCTGGTTTGATCTTGGATTCGTGTTCGGAAGCATCGGGTCGATCTGGGTCCTTACAAGCCTTATGCTTTACGCAATCATCGGATCATGGCTGTTTCCGAGGTTCTTTGCGGGACAGACGACCGTATTCGTGCAGTCCAAGAACCGTGGAACAGTCGTAGAAGATTCATTGGCGCCCGTTTCAGCCAACATTTCGCAGACGGGCTACTTTATTCTTGGTGGCCTCGCCGCGATAGCACTTTGCGCCCTGCTGCTGCACTCCAACCGGATCGATCAAATCAGGCGCGGCTTCTTTTTGTGGTGCGGCCTGCACGCGGGAATGGGGCTGATCGATTTCATTGGCAAGACCGCGGGGGCGGGAGACTTTCTGGCCCCGATCAGAACCGCCAACTACGCGATTATATCGAACGCGGTCGAGGCAGGCTTTGTGCGGATCACCGGGCCTTTTTCGGAGGCCTCTTCGTTCGCCAGCGTTTCTCTCGCCTGCCTGGCATTCTGCTACAGCTACTGGAGAAAGACCAAATCACCGCTTGCGAAATGGCTGGCCGGAATCCTGCTCTTCTTGTCCATTCTGTCGACTTCATCGACGGCTTACGTCGGGCTGACACTGCTATGCATCCCCGTTGCGTTGTCCATGCTACAGTCGGTCATCAGGGGAAAAGTTGCGCGCGAAGAGATACTGATAATAGCTCTCATGGTGGTGGGCGGGACCGCCGTACTGGGCATTAGTCTTTACAAAGCCGAGGCGTTGGACCCGTTCGTCAGACTGATCAACAGCACCATCATTAACAAAGCGGATTCCGGGTCAGGCCATGAGCGCACTTATTGGAATGTAAAGAGCCTGCAGTCGTTTCTCGATACGAGCGGACTGGGCGTTGGTTTCGGCAGTTCAAGGGCATCGAGTTGGCCGATCGCTGTCCTGTCGCAGTTGGGTCTGTTTGGATCGCTGATGATAGTGGCCCTGCTCTATGTCGTGACCAGAGGCCTGGGCGCGGTTCGGGAACGGGTGGATGCAGAGACAGATGCAATCGTGACGAGCGTCAGGAATGCTGCCCTTGCAAGCATAATTGCAATGTCGGTGTCGGGTGGCAGCGCTGATCCAGGCATCCTCTTCTTCATCGCACTTGCAGTTGTTTGCGCCACGAGAGCCCGTGCTCGGCGCGGCGTAGCCGCCTTGGAACGAAGCGTTCCGGCGCCGGGCCACGCCACCGTCAACGTCCTGTAATCCAGTTCCGCCGAATTGGCTTCGCGGTGGCAAAGGTTCCTGGCGATGTGCCAGGCCCCCGTCCTGTGCAATATCGGCAGCGAAGTCGAATAAGGGACGGTCGTCGCGATCGAGCGTGCGACAGTACCGCGGCGGTCGCTTGCGAACGAGTAGAAGGGCTGCCGGCAATGTGCATTCGAAGCTTGCGTGGCTGTATCGAGGAGGTGCAGCAGCATCGTGCGGCCTTCTCCGCTTACGTGGTCTCGGGGTATAAAAGTGATCAGAAGCCGCTGCCGTAAGTCAAGTGCGGCCAGGACAGCTGCACAAAGCTTGCTGCATCCCGACGGAGCCAACTAGGTCCAGGGCTATCGGGAATTTGTCAAAAGACTTTTATGCTGCAATCGATATTTGCTTCCATAACGGGCCGACGACTTTCGTCAGAAACAGTCACCGAAAGGTTGCTTTGTAACCCGCCCTGAACTTCGTCCTGTGCCATGGCGACCAGCATTTTAACCGCGTCTACCCGGGCCTCGAGCGCACCAACGTAGTGGGTGCCCTCTGTATCGGGAGAATGGGATTTGCCGTCCCGGATATCGAAAAAAAACAGCGGCATTTTTGCGCCCGTGCTTAAAGCTGTGCGTTCGTCAGAGCAGAAGACTTGCTTCTTGCTCACGGCTGCTTAAGGCATTCCCCTGGGGGATTCTAGCAACCGCAGATGGTCAATGGGACGCGACTGTGGAGAACTCGAATGGCGGCGATCACAAAATATTACAAGGTTTATTAACGCCAGGAAACGCTCCTTATGGGTGGTCCTGGGAGTCGCAATCCAGCCTACGTTGGAACGCGGCACGGTCGTCGATCAGATCGCGGCATCACGACATTCAGCGGTATTATCGGATCTTTGCGGGCATCAGGGCTTGCAGGGCACCGCGGAAATAGCCCGACAACGATGCTCGCCGGCTTTCCATGTCGTGAAAGGGATCAACCAAACTGATAGATAGGCCGGAAGAACGGTTCCGGTAAGCTACCGCCTCGACAACCGCATTTGTGTCGTTCGGAGTGTCCTGTCTTGTCGCTGAATTTCGTTGACGAAGCCCGGCCCAACACGTTCGAGTTTGAAACCTCGGCGCTGATAAAGGCGTCCGGGTTTAGGGAATATGATGCGCGCTGGTGGTTTGGCCAGGTCGCGCCCGAACTTAACCTGATCGGCGTCCAGGCGCTCGGAATGGGGCTTGGCACGCTGATCCGCCGTGTCGGTGCCGGTCCCGATATCGTCACCGGGCACGATTTCCGCTCCTATTCGCTTGGCATCAAGCTGGCGCTGGTGTCCGGTTTGATGGCTGCAGGCGCTCGGGTGAGGGACATCGGACTGGCGTTGTCGCCGATGGCCTATTTCGCCCAGTTCGCACTGGACGTGCCTTCGGTCGCTATGGTCACCGCCTCGCATAACGAGAATGGCTGGACCGGCGTCAAGATGGGTGCGGCGCGGCCGCTGACTTTCGGGCCGGAAGAGATGAGCGCGCTGAAGCAGATTGTACTGGCCGGCGATTTCGATCTCGTCGGCGGCGGCTCCTACGATTTCGTTCGCGATTTTCGCGCTACTTATCTCGACGATCTGACCGAGGACAAGCGCATCACCCGAAAGCTGAAAGTGGTCGCCGCCTGCGGCAACGGCACCGCCGGCGCCTTCGCGCCGCAAGCGCTGCAGCGCATCGGCTGCGAGGTCATCCCGCTCGATGTCGAACTCGACCACACCTTTCCGCGCTACAATCCCAATCCCGAGGATATGCAGATGCTGCATGCCATCAGGGACAAGGTGCTTGAGACTGGAGCCGATGTCGGCCTTGGCTTCGACGGTGACGGCGACCGCTGCGGCGTCGTCGACAATGAGGGCAATGAGATTTTTGCCGACAAGGTCGGTGTGATGCTGGCGCGCGATATCTCCAGCCAGCATCCGGGCTCGACCTTCGTCGTCGACGTCAAGTCGACCGGCCTGTTCAACACAGACAGCGTGCTGCGCGCCAACAGCGCCGTCACCGACTACTGGAAGACCGGCCACTCCTACATCAAGCGCCGCGTCGCCGAGCTTGGCGCCGTCGCCGGTTTCGAAAAGTCGGGCCATTTCTTCTTCAACCCGCCGATCGGGCGGGGTTATGACGATGGGCTGGTCACCGCCATTGCCATCTGCCAGATGCTGGACCGCAGCCCCGGCAGTTCGATGGCCGATCTATACCGCGCGCTGCCGCTGACCTTTGGCACGCCGACCATGTCGCCGCACTGCGCGGACGATGTGAAGTATGGCGTTGTCGAGCGGGTGGTTGCCGACTTTCAGGCCATGAAGCGGGATGGAACGGTTTTTGCGGGCCAGAAGATCGCCGACCTCATCACCGTCAACGGCGTGCGCGTTGTCGCCGAGGACGGCACCTGGGGACTGGTGCGCGCCTCGTCGAACAAGCCGGAACTGGTCGTGGTCGTCGAAAGCCCGGTGTCGTCGCAGCGTCGACGGGAGATGTTCGAGGCTGTCGACACCGTGCTGCGCCGCAGCCCCGAGGTGGGCGCCTACAACCAGACCTTTTGAATGGTGGTTGAATGACCGAGCGGATTGTCAGTTTTGTCATGAGCGGCGGGGTCGGCTCGCGGTTGTGGCCGCTGTCGCGCGAGGACAATCCCAAGCAGTTCCACGATCTGTCCGGCGACGGCTCGATGCTGGCCAAGACCTTGCGCCGGCTGACGGCCCGGCCGGAAGGCGAAACGCCGATCTTCCTGATTGCCGCGGAGCGCCATGCCGACCGCGTTCACGCCGATCTTGCCGGCCTCGACCTCGCCGGCGGCGGGCCGCTGTTCGAGCCGACCGGGCGCAACACAGCCGCCGCCGTCGCACTGGCGACGCTGCGCACACTGTCCGAGTTCGGCGACAGCCTGGTGCTGGTGGTGCCGTCGGACCATGAGATATCGACCCCGCGCCAGTTCTGGCAGAGCGTCGAAGCCGGCACCGAGGCAGCGCGTAGCGGCCGGCTGGTGGTGTTCGGCATCAGGCCGACACAGCCCGAGACCGGCTACGGCTATATCGAGGTTGCGGCCGAAAGCGGCGGCATCTTCGACGTGTCGCGCTTCGTCGAAAAGCCGGATCTTGCGATTGCGCAAAGCTATCTCAAGGCCGGAAATTTCTACTGGAACACCGGTATCTTCCTTTTTCGCGCCAGCGCCATGCGTGATGCCTTCATAGCGTTCCAGCCGGATATCTGGCAGGCCACCGAAGCAGCGTACAAGGCAGCGACATCGGATTTGTCCGGCCTTTACATGCCGCTAGAACTCTACGCCGCCATTCCGTCGAACTCGATCGACTACGCCATCATGGAGCGGGCAAAAGACATCGCGATGGTGCCGGCCGGCTTCCGCTGGAACGATCTCGGCTCATGGCAGTCGCTGCTCGATGTCGGCCCCGCCGACGACCGGGGCAATGTCATCATCGGCGACGTCGTCGCCATCGATTGCGAGAATTCCTACATTCGCAGTGACGGCCGCCTGCTGTCGGCGATCGGCATGAAGGACATCGCCATCGTTTCGACATCGGATGCCACCTTCGTCGCTCCGGTCAGCCACAGCCAACACGTCAAGAAGATCGTCGAGCAGCTCGAAAAATCGGGTCGCCTGGAAACCAGGTTCACGCCGGCGCATGACCGCGTCATCGAAAGCGGCGCCTGGCGGCGGCGCGTGCATCACTGGCTGTTTCAGGAGACCTTGCCGCTGTGGTCGACATCGGGCGTCGACGAACGCCATGGCGGCTTTCACGAAGCGCTTGGCCTGGACGCTTCGCCGTTGATGAAGCCCAAGCGCATGCGCACCACGGCGAGGCAGGTCTATGCCTTCGCCGTTGCCCGGGCGCGCGGCTGGGACGGTCCGGCCGACCGGCTGATCAGCCACGGCATCGCCTTCATGGCCGGCAAGGGCCGCACCGACAAGGGCGGCTGGGTTCGGACGCTGAATGTTGACGGTTCGGTTGCCGACGCCACCGAGGATGCCTACGATCATTCCTGCGTGCTCCTGGCACTGGCGCATGCGCATATGTCTGGCAATCCCGACGCCTTGCGCCTCGGCGAGGAAACCTTCGCCTTTCTCGATGCGCATCTCGAAGACAGCCGCATGACCGGCTTCCTTGAGACATCGGATGGCAAAGGCGAGCGCCGCTCCAACCCGCATATGCACCTGCTTGAGGCCTTCCTCGCCTGGCACCAGGCGACCGGCGAGCGCGCCCATCTGCGCCGCGCAGCGCGCATCATCGACCTCTTCCGCAGTCATTTCTTCGATCCGGAAAGCTGGACGCTTGGCGAGTATTTCGATGCCGAATGGAAACCATCCGCCGGCGAGAAAGGCTCGTGGACCGAGCCTGGCCACCATTTCGAATGGGCCTCTTTGTTGGTCGATTTCGCCGGGCGCAGCGGCCAGGCCGAGTTGAGCGGCTTTGCCAGGAAACTCTACGCCTCGGCCATCGCCAATGGCCTCAACCGCGCCACCGGGCTTGCCTATGGCGCCGTCTCGCGGCAGGGCCTGCCGCTCGACCTGATATCGCGCAGCTGGCCGCAGGCCGAAGCCGTGAAGGCGGCGATCGCACTGGATGGCTCGGGCGGCCCCGATCTGAAGCCCGAGATCGAAGCGCGCGTCGGCCGGCTGTTCCGCTGGCACATCGACCCGGCGCCGCTCGGCCTGTGGATCGACCGCATCGACGAGCGCGGCCGCTCACTGGCATCGGACGTTCCGGCCAGCATCTTCTATCATCTGGTCTGCGCGCTGACCCAGTATCTGGACAGCACGGCCGACCTGAAGGCGTAAGGGCAGCCTCAGTACGGGCTCGCCACATCCCCGGTCTCGACATAGATCGACTTCAGCTGCGAATAGAGCGCCAGTGCGGCCAGTGAATTCTCACGCCCGATGCCTGACTGTTTGAAGCCGCCGAACGGGATTTCCACCGGCGTCAGATTATACGCGTTGATCCAGCAGGTGCCGGCCTGCAGTTCGGCGATGACGCGGTGGGCGCGCGGCAGGTCGCGCGTGAAGACGCCGGCAGCGAGGCCGAATTCGGTGTCGTTGGCGCGGTCGATCACCTCGTCCTCGCCGTCGAATTTCAACACGCTCATCACTGGTCCGAAAATTTCTTCACGGGCGATGCGCATGCCATCGGTCACGCCGGTGAACACCGTCGGCTCGACGAAGAAGCCGCCCTGAAAGCCCTGCAGCGAAGGCACATTGCCGCCGCAAGCAAGCGTCGCTCCATCCTGCTTGCCGATCTCGATATAGCCGGCCACCTTGTCGTGCTGCGCCTTGGAGACCAGCGGTCCCATCTGGGTTTCGGGATCGAGCGGGTCGCCGATGCGGATTTTCTTGGTCCGCTCTATCAGACGGTCGACAAAGCGGTCGTGGATGCCGCTCTGCACGAAGACGCGCGTGCCGTTGGAGCAGATCTGTCCGGTCGAATAGAAATTGCCGAGCATGGCGCCGCCAATGGCGTTCTCGATGTCGGCATCGTCGAACACGATCAGCGGCGACTTGCCCCCGAGTTCCATCGTCGCGTGCTTCATCTTCGAGCCGGCAAGCGACAGCACCTTGCGGCCGGTCGGCACCGAACCGGTCACCGAGACCTTGGCGACGACATCGTGGCCGACAAGCCCGGCGCCGACATCGCCATAGCCCTGCACAACGTTGAACAAGCCGTCGGGTAGCCCCGCTTCGCTGTAGATCTCGGCCAGTGCCAGCGCCGACAGCGGCGTGTTTTCCGACGGCTTGAACACCATGGCATTGCCCATGGCGAGCGCCGGTGCCGATTTCCAGCCGGCGATCTGGATCGGGTAGTTCCATGCGCCGATGCCGACACAGACGCCGAGCGCTTCGCGCCTTGTGTAGGCGAAGGGTCCGCCGAGATCGACCGACTCGCCGTTGTAGGCGGCAACGGCACCGCCGAAATATTCAAGGCAGTCCGCAGCCGAGGGCGCATCCGCCACCAACGTTTCCTGGATCGCCTTGCCGGTGTCCAGCGTCTCGATGCGAGCGAGGTCGGCGTTGCGGGCGCGTAATATGTCGGCGGCGCGGCGCAGGATGCGCCCGCGCTCGACCGGCTTCAGCCGCGCCCAGGCGGGCTGCGCCGCCCGCGCGGCCTCGACGGCGAGTTCCAGCACGTTCGGCGTTGCCGAACGCAGCATGGCGATGGTCTCGCCGGTTGCCGGATAGATGACCGGCAGCGGGGCGCCGCCTTCGTCCTCGATGTAGCGTCCGTTGACATAGTGCGATGCCGTGGGCTGAGCGCGCATGGAAGTCTCCAGATTGTCTTTCGCGGCATGCGGATCGTGCAGTCACACGATCATGCTCTATCTGTCCGACGCCTGCCAGCGCGGATTGATCCATGGTTCCTGGTTGGACGGCGCCAGCGGCGTGCGGCCAAGGATGTGATCGGATGCCTTCTCGCCGGTCATGATCGACGGCGCATTGAGATTGCCGTTGGTGACGCGCGGGAAGATCGAGGAATCGGCGACCCGCAATCCTTCGACGCCGATGACCCGGCACTCCGGATCGACGACGCTCATCACGTCGTCGGCGCGGCCCATCTTGCAGGTGCCGCAAGGATGGTAGGCGCTCTCCGCGTGATCCCGGATGAAGATGTCGAGATCGTCGTCCGACTGCACGTGGCTGCCCGGCGATATCTCCTTGCCTCGATAGGGATCGAACGCCGACTGGCCGAAGATCTCGCGGGTCAGCCGGATGCAGTGGCGGAACTCCGCCCAGTCGTCTGGATGCGACATGTAGTTGAAGTGGATCATCGGTTTCGATTTCGGGTCCGGCGAGCGCAGCGTCACCGACCCCCGCGACTTCGAGCGCATCGGTCCGACATGCGCCTGGAAGCCGTGCGACTTGGCCGCCGCCTTGCCGTCATAGCGGACTGCCGCGGGGATGAAATGGTACTGGATGTCGGGGTAGTCGACGCCGGCACGCGATCGCACGAAGGCCGCCGCTTCGAAATGGTTGGTGGCGCCTAGCCCGTTCTTGAGGAACAGCCACTGCGCCCCGATGAGCGCTTTCGAGAACGGATTCAGCACCGAATTGAGCGTGATCGGCAGCAATGATTCCTGCTGGATGTAGAGCTCCATATGGTCCTGCAGGTTGCGGCCGACGCCGGGTCTGTCGGCCACCACCGGAATGCCGTTTTCGCGCAGATGCCC
>NZ_RZPF01000740.1:0-3140 GCF_004022735.1 Mesorhizobium sp. M7A.F.Ca.AU.001.01.1.1 | reverse complement strand
CTCCAACGCTATCAGGGCCTTGGCGACAGGTGTTCCCGTGGAAATGGCAAGACCCGCCGAAACCAGCGCGTTCGAAATCTGGAAATCACCGGCCAGCGGCAGGTCGATCTCGTAGAGCACGCCGTCGGCCTCGACTTCGGCCCGCTGGCGGTGGCGTTCGTGCTCGACCCGCTTCAGCCTGAGGAAGTCGCCATGGCGGCCGACCGTCAGCACATTGAGCCCGGCAGCCTTTGCGGCCACGGTCGTCGGCGCCGACCATGGATCGTCGGCGAAGATCACGGCCGGCGCGCCCTTCGGCAGCAACGTGTCGAACAGGCGCAGTTTGGCGCGGTGATAATCCTCGATGGTCGGATGATAATCCATATGGTCGCGGCCGAGATTGGTGAAGCCGCCGGCGGCCAGCTTCACGCCGTCGAGGCGGCGCTGGTCGAGCCCATGGCTGGAGGCTTCCATCGAGGCGTGGGTGACGCCGGCATCGGCCAATTCCCGCAGCAATTGATGCAGGGCGACCGGATCGGGTGTCGTCAGCGAACCATAGTCGTTGCGCCCAGGCGCCACCACGCCGGTGGTGCCGATCGAAGCGGCGGCATAACCGGCTTGCTCCCAGATCTGCCTGGTGAAGGCTGCGACCGAGGTCTTGCCGCTGGTGCCGGTCACCGCGACCATGATCTCAGGCTGCTTGCCGAAATAGCGTGCCGCACTCTGCGCCAGCGCCAGGCGCGGATCGTCGACCGCCAGCACCGGAACCGGGAGCCCGGCAATGGTGCTGCCCTTGCCCGCCACGATCGCGGCCGCACCGCGCGCGGCGGCATCTGCGGCATAAACGGCACCGTCGGCCTTGGTTCCGGCGAGCGCAAAAAAGACAACGCCCGCTTTTACCTCGCGGGAATCCGAAGAAATCCCTGTAACCTCCAGATCGACGGAAGCTATTCCCTCGACGGGCAGGATACCGGCTAGATCTCTGAGCTTCATCGAGTCCCGTTCACCGTAACAAAATAGCGCGCTGTTGCCGGCGCGCCCTAAGAATCACTGATAGGAAACCAGCGTTGCACCATTTTCATGGCTGAAATCTGGCTTCACGCCAAGCATGGCAGCTGAACGCCTGATGATATTGCCGGCCATAACCCCAGCATTCGCGGCCGCGACATCCGTCATGCCGGGCTTTTCCGGGTGCGGGGCATCGGCAATGGTAAACACCAGATACTGCGGATCGTCCATCGGGAAGGCGGCGACGAAGGTGTTGAAATTCAAGTCCTTCGAGTAGCGGCCATTGATGACCTTCTCGGCGGTTCCGGTCTTGCCGCCAACGCGGTAGCCGGGGACTCTGGCGTTTCTGGCAGAGCCCTTTTCGGCATTGAGCGAATAGAGGTAGCGCATGCCTTCGACGGTCTTTTCGCTCACCACTCTCTTGGCGGTGGCCATCGCTTCCGCCTGCGTCCGCACCAGAAAGGTGGGGTTCATCAGGAAACCGCCATTCATCAACGCCGCGCAGCCCACAGCCGCTTGCAGCGGCGTCGTCGACACGCCATGGCCGAAGGCGATGGTGAATGAATTGACCTGTTTCCAGACCTTCGGTTCAGTCGGACGGGCAGTCTCCGGCAATTCGGTCTGCATCCTGTCCAGAATGCCAAGGCGATGCAGGAATTCGCGATGCCCCTCGATGCCGACCATCTCGGCTTCCCTGGCCGACCCGATGTTGGACGAGTAGAGGAACACCTCCGGCAACGACAGCACACGGTTCTTGCCGTGGAAATCGTGAATGGCCTGATGGCCGACCCGGATTGGATGCGAAGCATCGAAGCGGCTCGCCATCGTCGCTTTGCCGGAATCGAGCGCCATGGCTGAGGTGAAGCTCTTGAAGGTCGAACCCATCTCGTAGAGGCCCGCCGACATGCGATTCAGCCGGTCCTTGTCTTGTGCGTTGTAGGGATTGTTCGGATCAAAATCCGGCACCGAGGCCATGGCCACCACTTCGCCGGTCTTGACGTTGAGCACAACGGCGCCGGTGCCCATGGCACGATAGCGCTCCAGGCCGGCGGCGATCTCGTCGCGCACCACATGCTGCACGCGCAGATCGATCGAAAGCTTTACCGGCTTGAGATCCTTGGCAATGGCAAGGCCCGACGCCTGCAGGTCGCTCAGCCCCTGCTCGTCGACATATTTCTCCATGCCGGAGATGCCCTGGTTGTCGATGTTGGTGAGCCCAACAATGTAGGACGAGGTTTCGCCGCTCGGATAGAAGCGGCGCTTTTCGGTGCGGAAGCCGAAACCGGGAATGCCGAGCTGCATGATGTCGGACTGTTGCTTGGGCGTCAGCTGCCGCTGCAGCCAGACGAAACCGGCGCCGCTCTTCAGCTTATGGTAGGTCTGCTCATAGTCGATGTCCGGAAGCACCGTCGACAGCTTCTCGATCGCCTCGTCGGCGTCGACAATCCGGCGTGGTTCTGCAAACAGCGACGCCGTCTTGATGTCCGTGGCCAACACTTCGCCGTTGCGGTCGACGATGTCGGGCCGCGATGCCGTCACCCGGCTCTGCGGACCGCCCGACATATCGGGGGTCTGGAAGCCGAGATAGACCAGCCGCCCTGATATGGTCGAGAAGATGCCGAAGAACACCGCCATCGTCATGACGATGCGCGTCCTGCCCTTGCCGCCGGTCGCCTTGCGGGCGCCCTCGACCACGATCGATCCATCTTCACTCGTCCTGGCGCGACGTTTCAGCAGTTTACCGATCATTGGGCGATGCCTCCGGTCACCACGGGATCCCTGCCGTCCGACGGCGCCTTGCCGCCCGAACTATCAGCCATGCCGCCCTGGCGTCCCGACAAGATGTCCTGGATGTCAAGGGATTTGGCCGGCAGGTCGCCGACACCGCCGATCTGGCGGGCGCTGACCGGCTCGAGTTCGAGCTGCGACTTGTAGAGTTCGGCGAGCTTCTGCAGCCGCGACGGCTGGGTAAGCAGGCTCCAGTCGGCCTTGAGCAGGTCGATCGTGTCCTCCTCATAGCGTATCTGCGCATGGATCTTCTGCACGGCGGCCAATTGTTCCTCGGCCTCGCGCTTGGCCTTGTAGGTAAGGGCCGCGACCGCAACCATGACGGCGATCAGGACAATGTCGCTGGTACGAAACACTTAGCTACC